>NZ_JBFEGH010000020.1:0-63764 GCF_047228925.1 Terribacillus jepli
CCGTTTAGGGTATCGGAGGATAGACCGAATACTTGACAGGGTAGGGGTCGTTGGTTCGAGTCCAATCGGAATCACTACACGCAGTAGCCCGCCATATGGCGGGTTTTTTCGTTGAATTGTAGCGGGACTTTGTACGGTAGGGTAACAGTGCTAAGTCACGTTGGGTTTTACCTCCGAAATACTAGACGGAGTGATTAGTTTATGAACGATGAACCACGCGTAGAAAGACGGAAGGGACGTCCGGTAAAGAGTCGCCGAACAGTCGGTAAATCTTCCGCAGATAGCCTCGACTACCTCTTTCGGATGTTCTACGAAATTAAAGTTGCGGAGGGGCGATCGAAGAATACGCTCGAGCAATATCGCAATAACTACAAATTCTTCGCCGAATATTTAGACGCACGAGGCATTGAGAAAAGGGTCGGGAACATTAAGCGCGAGGTATGCCGGGACTATATCCGATATATGCGCGAAGAGGCTGTTCGGTGGGAAAACCACAAATACCTACCGAAGACTTCCCAAACGGTGGGACTTTCGATTGAGACTGTCAACACGAGACTTAAAACATTGCGGGTATTCTTCGGATGCCTTGTCGATGAAAGTTATATTTTAGTCAGCCCAATGGAGGGCGTTAAGAATCTACGTAAGGAAGAATCAAATATTGAAGTTTTAGATGCGGAAGAACTACGGCGCTTGTTGATGATACCCGATCAATCTTTCTATCCGGAATTCCGTGACTATGTGCTAATGCATCTACTCATCGACGGAATGATGCGGATAAGCGAGGCACAAGGCCTGCGCGTACAGAACTTCGACTTTAACGGTAATTCCGTAACTATTCCTGCTGCTATCGCTAAAAACAGGAAGGCGAGAACTTTAGCGTTGCAAGCACGGACAGTTAAGTTAGTTAAAGAGTTGTACACCGAAAATACCGTTGACTTCGAAACTGATTTCTTATTTATAACTAATTATGGAGAACAGATGACTCCGAATCATTTCCGTAAGAGGCTTATAGAGTACGCGAGGAAGGCGGGTATAAAGAAGAAAGTACATCCGCATATACTACGCCATACATCGGCGACTCTGTTCCTTGAAGACGGCGGAGATATTCGTCATTTGCAAATGATCCTTGGACATTCGGACATGCGAATGGTGCAGCGGTATACGCACCCATCCCAAAAGTCGGTAGCGCGTCAGCAATCTGCACATTCAGCAATTAATAAAGTAATAGGAAAATTAAATAAACCACGCAGATCATCATTGCGTAAATAACAATAGCGTCAGCTTCTTCGGAGGTTGGCGCTATTTTTTTGTGCCGAAAAAGGGGACAACTGCGGGGAGCGTGCGTATTACATTTTAGAAAGACAGATAAAAAGTGCGCCAGGAGCGTTTGGGTTTCGTCAGATACCTTAGAAAGTATTTTTACTTCCGGCTGCTCTTTCGAGGGTTGGCGTGGGTACTATAGGTAACAGCAATTTTAGTTTTGTTGATAAATTGATCTGAATATTTAAACGCCAATAAGGAGGTAGGTTACAGTGACTTCGGGTTTTAATTATGAACAACTGGATGGTGATGTTTCTAAATTCCTTAAATCGAAGGAATTGACTATGCGCGAGATAGTAGGCAAAGCGTACACTGAGATGGGAAGAGAATTAAAGGAAGCGAGAGACGAACTAGCAAAACATGGGTATGGGTGTTTTGAGCAGTGGTATTCATCAATTGGCTTAAAACGGCAAAATGTCTACAGACTTATTGAGAGATACGAGAATTTAATTCTCCCATTTTGGGAGGAACGGGAACTTCTAGAGTCCCTGCCTGTGTCTTTAACTTATGAGATAGCAAAGCCCCAATCAGAAGCGACGGAATCAAAGCGCAGAGCTAAACAAGCGGTTTTAAAGGGGGAAGTTAAGACCTTAAAAGAGTATTCGATACTGGAGTCTAGACTAAAGGAAGCAGAAGCCCGCGCTAACCAAGCGGAACAAATCGCAGATAGCGAACGAAAAGCACGCGAACGAGCCGAAGAAGATGCGGACAAACCTCCGGAAGTTGTAACGGAGTATAAAACGGAATACGTCGATAATACGCCGGATGATTACGAAAAGATTCGCCAAGAGAATGAAAGATACCGAGAAAAGTTCGGTGATATCAATTCGTTTGACGGTAACACGCGGAGAGTATCGAACAGGCACGATGTTATGGCGATGATTCAAGCCTTTGCGCATGATAGCCGACAATTTCTACGTAAGTATTCGTTCCTTGATGAGTATGCGCGGGAAATTGCAGATATGCCGGAGTCCGTTAAAGACGAGTTTAAATCCTCCGTTGAGGCTATTAATAGGTTCGTTTGGAAAATGGCGGAGCATATTGACGATAGTAACAGCGACGTAATAGATGTCGACACAATAAATCACTAATTAAAAGGAGATGTTTATTTATGAAACTTCTACAAGGGCTATTCGGAAGCGCTGAAACAGGAAAAGAGAACAACGCTATAGCAGATTACAGTAATAATGTCGTAAGAGACGAGATAGAAGCAGCGGTAAGACTGGTTATAAAAAGCGAATTGGAATCGATACGACCCACCATTAGAAAAGAGCTAGAGCCTATATTTGCTAGCATTAACAAACTCGTGGCAGACCATGAGACCTCGGTAAGAATTCTAGCGGATGTAGCCGACGGTGTATCCGAAAATAAAGTCGTCGAGTACCTCGGTAAAACTCCGAAAGTGATAAAGCAGGCAGTTACTCGATTCGAAAAGCTAGGAGAGGGTCAGCTTCGAAGTCAAATCAGAAAGGATATCGTTGTAATTCAGAAGACACTCGGAGGCACTTACAAGAAAGCCTACGATAAAGCTTACGATCGATTTGCGGAAGTATCGGGGTTCTATGTATATGACCACGACAAAATTAAGATGCGCTACAAAGACTCGAAGGGTAGATGGCAACAAACAACAACGTACATCAACTTGATTGCGGATAAGGGCATGCTTCCACAATTCGCGTCTGTAGTTAACGATATGAAAAACAAACTTTAAGGAGGTGACGGAATGGATAACGTAAGTAAATCGCTATTAATTCTAGGCGTCGCAACACTCGTATTCTTATACGGAGCTTTGACGGTAAGTTGACGGAAGGAGGACGAGCATGAACGAAAGAGAGCGTAAGGTAATCGATTTTCAAGATCATCGTTTCGCCAGAGTAACGAAGCAAGTTCTCGACGACGAAACATATTTAGACAAGCCGGTGCAGAAGCTGGTCTACGCAGTTTTATGTATGTACGCAAATAACAAAACGATGAAATCTCATCCTAGCATTCCGACATTGGCGAAGAAATGCTGTTGCTCAGAGAACTCAGTCCGGGCAGCCTTAGCTAAGTTAGAAAGTCTTGAATTAATTTCGGTAACACGGCGGAAAAAGGGTGGCGTTAACTTTTCGAATGAGTACACTCTATGGGTTCCTCCGGACTGGTTTTTCGAGGGTGGTTCAAATAATGACTTTGAATCCTTCACAGTTTGACCCAGGCTCCCTCACAGATTGAAGAGGAACTATACTTATTTAACTAAACTCATTTATAACTAGACTTCAAAGTAATTGCGCCATTGTTCAAAGAACGAACAACAACGCCACATAACTTCCATAGCTAATATCTTATTCGGAGAAAAGATCCTCCGAAAAGTAATAAAGAATAAACCAATAACCGGCCGCCGCGCCGCGAGGAGGATACGGAATGTTAGCGAATATCGAACGAATCAATTCCGAGGTTAGGTTTATCGAGATTGTCTTCGAAAATTGCGAGTCAATTGAAGTACCAGCCGACAGAGTTAGCGATTTATACTTCGAAGGTATGACGACGAGAATGCTTTACCAATCACACCTTGACTTCAGCATCGGCGGATTGCTCACTTACAGATGCGAAGCTATACGGCTTTCGATCGACTACAGCAACGATTCTGAGCTATCTTACGATGGCTACAGCGAAGAATACCCGCTAGGGATGTACGAAGGTATTCCGGTAAGTAATTCGGTAGTTAATCGACCGCACGTACTCGGAAGAATTACCGAGAATTACGATATTACACACGTAAATTTCGTGGACGAAAACAAAGAGTCGATACTCTATCTCGCTGTACCATTCAAAGGCGATTGCACCAATGAATTGATGTCGGTGGAAAAAGACAACGGACTTTTCGGCAAAAAACTCGTAATCACTATAAAGGCGGAATCCGAATGAACAACGCCACCATCCCGTACGTCACCCGCAACCTGCGCCACCTGCTCGCAGCACCGAACCTGACGGAGCTTCAACGGACCATCATCACGCGCACCCTCGCTACCTTGTCGGAGTTGGGCACGGCTTATCCGGAATGGGCGGACGAACACGAATTACGACGGCAAGCTAGCGTAAGCTTCGGAATAACTGACGAAGAAATTTCGAAAATGTCATTTCCGATTTTAACTAACGGATGGGGACGGTAATATGACGAACACAAGCGGAAAAATTGAAAAGGTCACGGTAAGCCGAGAAGTTGCGGAGGCACTAACGGTACTGCTACAAGACGAAATACCGGAAAGTATTGTCGAAGGTCACACGTATAGTCTTTTCGGATACAACGATAGATTCTCCGCCTTAAACGGACTCCCACTAGACACGCTAATCCGAGCACTATACCTCGGATACGAAATCCAGCTGACACCAGAAGAGGAGTTGGCGGAATTTATCGAAGAACACCACAGTAAGCACGACCCGATGTTCAGAAAGCCGTCGGACGACTATCATTACGGAGTATCTCGTGGAGCCCGCAAGGCAGCCGAAATCCTCGGCGTCGAGCTTCCTAAACTTCCGGGATCAAGCGAAGGAGCTGACGCAAATTGATCGCACACATATTCGTATCCGCAGCGCTGCTCGTCGGCATTTTCGGCGGAACCTGGGCGCTATGTGACTACGCAATGAAATCGATAGGGGCTGACGAAAGCTGGCGCGCTAAAGCCCGTAGGAAGCGCAAATAAGGCGCATACAGCACGCTCTCAGCCGTTCTAATCGGCGGTTAGGGCTATCGCATTCGACGGAGCAAACGGCGCTAAATGGACGGCATTTGGACGGTATTAAACGGAACGACCGATACTTTCGAAGGTTAGTCCGACAAGATATCCGGCATACGCTCTACAAAGGAGGGCGTTAATATGCCGAAGCGAAAGCGGCCGATCAAAGCGAACCTGCGCGTCGTTAAGGAAGTATTCGGAGATATCCCGAAGCAGGAAGCGTTCCAGAAGGCGTTCGAACCGTATTTTAGCGTCTCAGCGAAACAAACTACGCCGTCAAAACGGAAGGGCTAGCGAAGCCTTTCGTAAATGGACGAGCTATAACGGAGGGGAAACGATATGACGAAGCGACTAACGATAACCGAACTTGAACAAATCCGGCAGCGAGCGGAGGCAGCTACGGAAGCCGATTGGATAGCGGAAACAGAGCACGAAGGGATATTCGTATTCAGCGAAGATATAGACGAAATAATTGCGGGACCTTTCGAATTCATGCAAGACGCAGTATTCATCGCCAACGCCCGCCAAGACGTCCCTCGCCTCCTCACCGAAGTCGAAACGCTAATCACCGAAAAGGCCCGCGCCCGCCGCATGCTCGACGAACTAATCGGAGAAATGGCGAACGCTGACGGAGCAGGCTACGCATTGGCAGCGGAGACAATCCGGGCTGACCTCGAAAAGATACGGAAGGAGCTGATCGATCATGGCGAATAAGATTATCGGCTATACGCTGACAGCTACGTTCCTCACCGAAAAGGAAATTCGAATGTGGAACGGAGAGGATATCGGCGAAAAGTTAAACGAAGTGTTTCCGGACAATAATGGATTCTCGTTAAGACTTACGCCAATTTGTACCGGAGAGGTGGGCGAAGATGACGAATAAGCGCGCAACTAAGCCGAAAGCGACCGACTGGCAGAATCGGGACATTACGGACTATAACGTTTCCACTTATCACGCCATGCTCATCGATAAGAACGAAGAATTATACGGAGTATCGTATCAACCTTTCGGAAAGGGCGCGGTAAGTACACGCTGGCAAACGGAGAAGGGTCAACTTAAGCAGGCGCAAGGGCAATACGGAAATGCCGTCCTCAAGCGCTATATCGAAATATGCTTCGCTAAGCATCGTTTCAATCCGGAATATCCGTGCTTGTCATTCGGATTCATGTTCGCCTATATGCGGAATGAGTTGGCGCAGGCGCAGGCGGAGATTGCCCGTGAAAGCAAGCGTAGGGAAGCGGCGGAGAAGCAGTCGGAAGTGAGCGAAATCGACAGTACGTGGTTCTGATAAATATACGAAAAGGGGAGCGATAGTATGACGAAAAGGAAAAGTAAATGTGAGGCGTGTATGGCGATTGCTAAAAACAGGCCTAATGCAGCGGGATTATCGAAGAGTTACGTGTATCAATTATTACGCGAGAAGTGCGAGCATTCCGAAGAGGAACGGAAAGGGGAGCGATAATATGGCGAAGTGCCCAAAGACCCGTTTATTTTGTAACCACGACTTCAAGTTTTATCGAGGTATATACGGAGATGAAATAATCGGAAAAGGCTTCAAGCGATCGGTATGGATATGTGATAAGTGTGGTAAAGAAAAGCTGTCGGAATCGCTATACTGCCTAAAATGAAAGGAGTGACGCTATTTGACCGAACCAAAAACGAACGCTCACCGATGCCTCCTGCGTAACGCCTGCCCGCTAGCCGGAGATCCAGGCGCATGCACACCGCGCTGCCCGATATTCGTAGGACTCGCAGGCACGACCGGCGCAGGCGCCCGCGTAGGAGCTGCGAACGTGCCCGCTGATTACCGCAACGTTACGCTGAAAGATTCGCCAGCGCGCGAGAGTCAGGCGGACATTTACGAGCAACTTGCCCGTTATGTCGCGACATTCGAACGGCAATTTGACGAAGATTATGCGATGGCTGGCCCGGACAAGCGGATTAAATCGCTATACCTATATTCGGAGGAACCCGGAACAGGGAAAACGACGACAGCCAGCGCAATATTATCGGAGTTTCTAACGCGACATTATATCGGCTCGTTACAACGCGGATTGACGCCGAATCAACGGCCGGCATATTTCCTCGATGTCAACGCCTGGCAATCGGAGTATAACGAATTCAATCGCGCAAGGGTGCCGGATCATATCGCAGAGCCAGCGGCATCGCGGTACTACAGCGCAATGGAAAACGCTAAGACAGCGCCCTTTGCGGTGCTCGACGATATAGCTGTGCGGAGCGTGACCGATGGATTCCGTGCGGACTTGCATACGGTGATTAACGCAAGGGTGACGAATAAGCTTCCGACTATTTACACGAGCAACGTAACGATCGAGGAGCTGCCGGACATTTTCGGCGAGCAACGGCTGGCTGACCGGATTGGCGACTTGACAATGGCGCTTAGTTTCGGAGGCTCGAGCCGGAGAGGAACTCGACGATAATCGAAAAGGGGAGTGAGACGATGAGAGTAACGGAATCTAACGGTTGGATAGAAAGAAGCGGACGTAGCTTGGAAGTTTACGAAGTTAAGATCGACGGATGGGTTGCGGCCGAGTTTTCGGATGGTGAGCCAGAGGATGCTAATATTATGCGAGATTTTTCCGGAGTTAAAAGTATTCCGGAGTTGATGAAGCGAGCCTACGAAGCGGGCAAGCGCGGAGAGGAATTCGAAATTACCTCCGAAGAGTACGTTGATCCGTTCGAAGATAATTAAAAAGGAGAGCGATAATATGGGGATTGATTACTTGGTTTGCGAAGTGTGCGGAGATGCTTTTCCGGATGTTGGTTATTACGGATATTGTGGCGGATGTGAGTCAGCGCTATGCGGAGGTTGCGTAGAAGATATGGGAGAAAAATACGGACGCGTCGATCCGGAAAGTGAGTTCGCCGAAGATTACGGAGAAGAATCGCCCTGCAAATGCGATGAATGTACGAAGCCTAAGTTAGATACGGAAAAGTTCGAAACGCTTATGTACTTCTTAATTAAGGGCGCAGCCAAGTACGACTTTGCGGAGTTCCTCGAAAATGCTGGACTTACCGAAAAGGATTACGAAGATATCGAGGCTTATCTGAAAACGACTTACGGAATTAAAACTTACTAATCGGAGGTGATCGAATGAAAAAATACGGACTAATCGCCGCAGCACTCGGCGGACTTGCAACGGCATGCTTGGCGAAATTCTACGCAGATGCCCGCGCATATGAAACGGAACGAGCTGCCGGTAAATTTGACGATGATATGACGGAGTCAGACGGAAATAAAGCGAGTGGCATCGTATGGGCGAACGGTCAGTTAAGTAGCGCCGTAAGCTTAATGATCGAAGACGCGAAAGCCAACGGAAAGCGGACAACTATCGATGAGCTATTCGGAGATGAATCCGGCAGCGAGCGCGAACCACTCTTCGGAATGAATGAACGCGTAACGATAGTCAATCCGTATGAATCGGCGACGTGGGTTGACGAAGATAGTTTACCGCACGAGTACCGCATTACCGACATGGAGTTCGATATGCAGGACGCGGTATGGCGGTACAAGCTAGAGGCGGAAGGCAACGAAGATGATCGCTGGTATTCGGAGGAATGGCTGGAGGCGCCGTTATTTACGCAAATGACGAAAGGGGAGAGCGATATGCAAGCGAAAGGAACGAAGAAGGCTGGCGCAGTTGTGACGGAGGCTAACCGGAAATTGCAGATCGATTATTATCTTGCGGACTTGCACGAGGCGATGGCGGCAAAGGACGAGAAGCGGCAGGCGGAGGCATTGGCGGAGTTGAAGCGGTTGAATGCTGCCGAAAGATAAAGTAGTACTCAATTTGTCTTAGGGTTAGGCTGTTCCCTAGAAAGTACCCAAGTCTTACCGATTTTAATACACTCAACTTTCCCTGCGGCGCAAAGATTCTTTATATAACCGGGAGAAAGGCCCCATAATTCGGAGGCCTCATCTACTCCCATTATTTGTTCTAAAGGATTCATTAAACGTAATACACTCCAATTCCGTTAAGTTCTGCTGCCGGTTTAACGCCGGATTTAGCGCACGGCTCTTGGTGTCCATTATCCCATTCAATTGCCCAGAAGTCACCCCAGATACCAGAAGTTTCGCCAACGATTTTACCGGATTCGGAAGGGAACTCGATTGATTGTCCAGGACCATCGATTCTAACAACTACCTTACCAACCATTGCATTAACGTACTCACCAGTGAATTTGATTACTTTAGCCATTTTAATTTCCTCCTTGTTATGTGCGTTATCGCATCTCTTGTTAATAATATATCATGTGCGTTATCGCATGTCAACGGAATAGATAAATTTTTTCGAGGTGATTTATGATTGTTGATCTGAGGGTGGATTATCAGGAACGTTTTAGGCTTTATTTAACTGATTTAGGTAAGCGGGATGGCGACGAAGTGATTTTGTATGAGTATCTTCAGTGGAATTCCCAGCTATCCTCCGAGTTTAAGAAGCAGATCGGAAAGAGCTGGACGGATACACTTAACCCGTACGAACAAGAAGAGTTATCGGAGTTTCTTAAAAGAAAAGTAATAAAGGAGTGACGCTATGGAACACGGACAGTTACTACTATCGAAAGTCCTCGACGAGAACGATACGGCCGCCTTTAAGCGCCATGCCATCGAGCCTGCGCATTTCCCAACGGAAGGCGAGCGCCAGGCATACGAATTTATCCGATCCTATGCGGCGGAAAACCGAGGACAGGCTCCGGATTATCGCGAAGTAATTGCGGCATGTCCCGCGTTTGATTACTGTCCGCAGGTCGAAAGCTCGTACGAATGGCTGGCGAAGCAGCTAAAGGATCACGCGAACAAGCGCCAGTATATCGAAGTATTCAACTCGCCAGCTGCGCAACGTAATCTCGATAATATGAACGGCGAAGAATTCCTCGAATGGGCGAGCGAGCAGATTGACGCGATTAAGACCGGTAACATGACGAGAACAAAAGTCGGAACATCGATGAAGACGGACGCCGAAAAAGTGAAAGAAGAGTACAGGAAGCGGAAGGCTGGCGAGTCTTTGCGCATCTGGAAATCTCGCTTTCCTTTTATCAACAAGGCAATCGGGGGCTATACATCCTCGAATATGTACGTAGTTTACGGAAAGTCTGGGCGCGGTAAGTCCGCCGTTACGTTAGAGGAAGCGATCAGCCTTGCGGAACAGGGTGCTACCGTTCTTATATGGCTGATGGAGATGGGCTGGTACGAAGGACTTGTCCGCTTATTCACGTATTATTCGGCGCACAAAGGCGTAGCTGTATCGGAGATAAACGGTATCGATATGGAGGCCGGATTTGACTCACGATCTATGCGACATGCGATGTTCGACGATGAATGGGAACGGAAATTCTTCGAATTTGTTGACGGAATTAACGCGGAGCTTGACGGAAATATTATCGTTCGTGGCGTTGACGATGACGACTTCCATAACCGAACTCTTCGAGCATTAGAAGCGGATATTATCCAGACTGGAGCCGACGTCGTTATCGTGGATCCTTTCTATTATTTAGACTACGAAAAGAATACGTCGAAAACAACTGGCGGAGACGCAGCGAACACTTCGAAAAAGTTGCGTCGATTAGCCGGACAGACTCAGACAGTTATATTCGCAATTACGCAAGCTGAAGAAACAGACGGAAAAGTAGACGAAGAAGGCAACCGTGAAATGGAATTACCGAAACGTTCCGGAGTAACCAAGACGACTGCGCTACTGCAAGATGCAGCTTTGCTTATCGCTGTAGATACGAATTATAAAGAAGGCCGTGGATTAATCGGGCTGAACAAAGGTCGCGACGGTGGTGAGGACGAAATCGCAGAGATTATTTACCTTCCTCAGATCGGTGTCATAAAGGAATTAGAAATGGATAATAAATTAGCGCAGCAGTTTGTTTTCTAAGCAACTATTAACCTTTTATATAAGGAGGATACTAAATGATAAAAACCCAACCATATCTAGAAGTGATGTTAAGAGGCGGGCAGACTTTAGTTGTTAAAGGATCGAGTATTTATGACATATCAAGTTCAATTTATAAACGGACTGAGTGGGTCGTTTTAGAAAGATTGACCGGGGAGAAGGTTAGGGTATGGAGCGGGGACATATCCGCCGTTGTAGAAGATAAATTTGTTGATTTCGAGGAGGACTAACATGCCGAACATACCCGTAAACGGACGCCAAGTTGACGTTGATATCACCGCCGAACTATCGCAATACGAATGGACACGCGCACGCTGGACTTCCGATAAACTATTGTCGGCGAGTCCTTTTCGCGCAGATAATCATCCGTCGTTCATGGCGAACCTGGACGGAGAGTATGCCGGAACCTGGCTGGATTCAGGCGCAATTGATCCGGACTATTCCAGCGGCAATTTTACGAAGCTGCTCGCCTTCCTGCGCGATGAGTCCTACGAAGAAGCTGCCGAATACTTAATCGAAACATATGCGGCGCCAGAACAGTCAGATTCCTTTACGATGCCAGCGCTGCAGCTTGCGGAAGGGCCCCGTCAGCCTATCGTCATCGACGAAGCGATCATCGGGAGCCATCGGGGCATCAGCGAATATTTACGGGACGAGCGCGGCATCACCGAAAAGATACAGCGATTCTTCGGCGTAGGTTCGACGGGTAGTGCGGTACTGCTGCCGTGGCGCCACGCGGATGGTCGATTGGCTACCGTAAAGTATCGCCGAACAGATTCGAAGCTATTCTGGTATGCGCGCGATGCTGAGCCGGTCAAGCGCTGCGTATTCGGAATTGACAAAATCTGGAGGCGTGCTGCGAGTGATGCGCGATTTAAGCAAGCGGTAATATGCGAAGGAGAGATCGATGCGATGAGTTTTTATGTGGCGGGCATGCCTGCGATAGCGACCGGCGGCGCCAACGTAACGCAACGGCAGATCGATTTGATTCGGGCGAGTCCGTTAGAGCACGTGATACTTGCGGCCGATAACGATGAGGCAGGCGCAAAGTGGGCGAAGGCGCTAACGGAGGGGTTGCGCGGGCATGTACGGCTGTCGAAGATAACGGTGCCAGGCGTGAAAGATTCGAATGAGTATGCGGTCAATGGCGGGGATTTGGCGGGGCTTGAGCGGGAGCCGATACGGGCGGTTACGCTGAGTTTACGTTAAAAATCCGACACCGTGTCGGAAAGTGTCGGACGATTATGACGGCTTACCGGTGGAAGGGCGAACGAGTGTGCGGTATAATTTTAATTGCGATTCACTTAATCGTGAACTGTACGACGGACGGAGGCGCGGATTATCGCGCTTACTCCTCGTGTATCCATTTGTATAGGTCTTCCGCGTGGCAGCCGAGAATCGTAGCGAATTCTACCGCCGTTCGGAAGGACATATACTTGCGGCCGTGTATGTAATCAGATATTTGCGTCGTAGACTTCGAGCTTTTATCGGCAAGGTCCGTTTGACGCCATCCTTTGTCGCGTAGGAGATCACCGAGGAGGCACCGTCCGTACTTCACAGACATACTATGCCCTCCATGTATTGGTAAATGTCACCAAGACTTGCTTATTATATCATTATATGTTTCATTTGTACCGAATTTGTACAACGTTTTCAATTGGCACATCTAGGTATGCACATATTGCAGCTATATTAGCTAGCTTTAACGGCTCTTTTTTCGCAATTTTCGCAATTTCATTTGAACCTACATTTGCAGCCTCTCCGAGATCTGATTTCGTCATCCCTCTTTCGTATAAAATGTTCAATAACGGTGTGTAGTCATAAATGATGTTCATAAGTAATCCTCCTATTTTTGAATATTTTCTTTACTTTTTAAAGATTATAGGTATAATTTAAATATAGACTAAATTAATGCAAAGAGCAAGGGGGTAAGTAGTTTGGAAAAGTTTAAAGAAATGATAAAATCCACTATGAAAGAGAAGAAACTCAATCAACAAAAATGCGGAGAAGCTATAGGCGTCGATAGAACCACAATAAGTAATACCATAAACGGGAAAAAAGAGCTTAGGTTTTGTCACATGAGAAAACTCTCCCAGCTTCTTACTCCCCACAACCATGCTATTCTCAAAAGCGCCTGCCTCTTATACGAGGGAGTGTCTAATATAAAACTGTCATTTGAATTCTTAGCTACTAATCATTATTTTTCTGAATTAGAAACCTTGATCGAGAAGTGTAATAAAAAGGGGGTCTGTGGATTTTGGCCTAACGTATACTCAATTGTTATGCAACTACAAGAAAGAAATCCAAACTACGAAGTGATCATCGAAGAGATTAGATTGCTATCTGCTAACTTACCTATCTCGGAGACATTCTTGAGAAAACTGTTATTGGTACAGGAAGCAATTTGTTACCACAGATTAAGAGAATATAATTCATCGATGCGGGTTATTAATATGGCAACAAAACAAGAACCAGATGAAAACGAATTTCTAGAGAAAAGTTACACAGCAAGAGTTAATCAAATTAAGTCGTTTCTGTATCTACATCAAGAAAACAACCCTGTTAAATGCAGAGAGTATGCTTTAGAAATAATTAATCAAGATATTGGGGACAAGTTCGTTGCTGATGCGTATTACATAATAGGGCAATCATTTACGTTTGAGAACGTAGGTGAGGCTCTTCACTATTTAGACAAGGCAGCCGAACTATTCAAATTACAAGGAAGAGGGGAGATAGTAGAGGAAATATCCTTAATGAGTAGGCCTTTTCTGGAGACGTTACATAGCACTAACTTAGGCAACTTAGATATTGACTCTGCAGAAAAAGCTTTCCGGTTGGCCAAGCGGGGGGATAAGGAAGAAGCAGAAATAGTTTTAAATCAATTGAGTGCAAGTCCGTTTAGATATTATTACAAAGGATTAGCAACAGGAAGAGATGAATTCCATTTCAAAGCGCTTAATGATTTCGTTAACTCCGGGAATCTGTTTTACGCAAAATTACCATATGAGAAATTACGGGAATCGGAAGTGTATCGCGAAGTAGCCAAATTAATTTACGAGGGGTAGGATTATATGAAAAACAACATAATTAACTTAATTGCAGCCGTTATTATTTCAATACCTTTGTTTATGATAGCCCTAGAAGACTTACCGCAAACAAATAAAGAAGGAGAACCTCTAACTGCAGCAATATTAGATCCTGGTCAGCCAGGAGGCGGTTGATAAAGACCCGGTGTTCCGGGTCTTTTTTTTTTGTGCTGAAATTAATGTGACTAAATAAAAAAAAATAGCGTTCAGTCACACTATATTGAATAATTTTCCACCTCTGTTATATTTAATTTATTCACTAAGACGTGAATATTTTTTCAGAATTTGGGGACAAGCAGTAACTCCGTGCGTATTACATTATGAAGCCCAAAGAGGAGGAAGCAAATTGAAAGAACTAACCGAAAAGAGAATAATCAACGACCTCGTACTTCTTTATCAAAAGGAAAGAAATGAAATCCACTTCAACGAAGTTTATCGATACGCCTCTGGAAAACTTAAGAAGACATTGGAGTCAGTATCCCGCAGACATAGAATAGATCGGAGTGACTTACATGCAGCATTTGATGACGCCATACTTAGTTCTGTGGAAAACTACAAAGAAGGCTCCGACTACGAAAACTTACTCATGTTCTCGGCAAAGAACAAGATAAGAGATCGAATACGACGGACTAGCACGTTAGAGAAATATTTCACCTTCATAGAGTCATTTGAAGAAGAGTCGGATGCGGCAACATTCGATCGACTACATTACTCGCAGGGAAGTACCGAAAGAAGTTCAGAAGATATTTACGAAGAAAAAGAAAAAGAACTTAACCAGCGGCAACTGATTAAGTCCTTAATCGAAAGTGCAGAGAACGATCTACCGGCTAAAGTAGTTAAAATCGTTCTCCGAGAATCCAGTTACAGCCCGACGGCAATCGGAGCTGAGCTCGGAATTCTTAAACAGTCAGTACCCAAGCAGTTAGCGAAATTAAAAAAGGCGTACAACCCATCTAAATTCGGACCACTCGCTGACCTGATGCATGCTTAATTTTTGTAGTGCGGAAAAATTACATTACATAAAAATATGTTTTTCCGCATTTACATTTTAAACCGAAAAAACATAATAAACAATCGGAACAGGCGTTCGTGCTTCGCCATAACTTGCGCAACCCAGCCGATATATCCCGAAAGGAATGATAAAAATGACACGTAACTTTCCCGAACTCATCAATAGTATTGCCGATACTAGCGGAATTAAAACGGAACTTGACGAAAGATTCTCGACGACGCCTCTCCATTTGTTAGCGCCAGACTTTGCGTACGAAGGTGCGCTACCTATCGACGAAGATCCGGCAGACTACTTCGGAATTACGTATATAAAGGCGGTGATCGTCGGATGAAAACGTATAAGGTTCGCGATCATGCGGTACAACGAGCGGTTGAGCGTTTCGGATGGAAACGGACAGGCGCCGATAATCGTCTCGTCCAGCTCATGCAACAAGCGACGTATCACGGAACGACATCGAGACGTGGCGGAGAATCACGCGTATTCGACCACTACAAAAGCGGCGTCAGAATTATCGTCGATAAAGACAGCGACACAATCCGGACATGCTACCCGATACCTTCGATACTGGATACGGTTCCTTCCGAACTATCCGAAGCCATCCGTAAGAAAGCCGCAACGCTATCTCGTAAGTATACGAAGGAACTGCGCGGATTAGAACGTGACCTTACGTCAGTTGAGTTCGAAATTGCTCGCCGAAACCTAAATAAGCTGCGCGTCAACAATCCGAAAACGAAGGCGTTCATTGACGCAAAGTTAACGGAACTGGCGGACATGCGCGACAAGCTTACGGCAAGGCAGTCGGAGCTAACCGAGCAGCTTGCGGAATTGGCGAAGCATCAATAAAGGAGGAGGAAACGGGTATGCCACGAAGTCCAAAACACGTAAAATCATCAGAAATAATCGAACAGCAACGTTATATATTTAACGGTTATGTTCACGGAAGAAACGCCGATGTTCCGGCCGGTACTGTAGTTAAGCTTGAAGAAAAGACCGCGGTCGGTGGCTACGTATATATCGAGGGTTCAGGTAAGCCGAACCGCAAGCGCTACTGGAGATTGGCGCATATGTACGAACTGGCTCCGATTGAATAGCGAAGCAGCGGCGACTTAATCGCCCATTCGCGATAGGTTTCCGGTAGGTGACGTACGGGCTTATCGGAGGCTTATCGCGAGTGAAATGCCGGCCGGCGCACTCGAAATTAAACCGAAAAGGAGGTTACGCAATGTGGAACGTTATTGTCCATGCAGCAGACGATATTGTCGGTAAAGCCGTGAACTCTCCATTCAAGACGCGCAACGAAGCACTAGAGGTTGCGGAGCAGATTCATAAGGGCGGTAGCATCGGTATTTGGTGCGAAATTAAAGAAGCCGATATCGAGTAGTAACGAGTATATTCGAATACAAAACTAACATATTCCGAAAGGGGCAATTCAATTTGGCTATTCTTAAAGGTAACGCGGCGCTTGAGGACTTGAACGGCGGAGGTAACAAAAAACATTCATTCACATCGCTAAAGAGTGGTACGACTCTAAAGGTCCGGGTTAAAGGGCTAACTCGCAGCGGGCTAACGGATATTGCTACTTATTTCGGTTACGGAATTTTTAAGCAAGTAGATACGTTTGTTCCTAAAAACGATCCAGTTAGAGACGCAAGAGGATTCGTTACTGGAAATCATTCGCCGTGGGACTTGGCCTCAAAGTATTTCTACGAACTAGGCTTCAAAGCGGAGGATGCTGGTAAGTCGGAAGCAGAAGTTAAGAAACTAAAAGAGAGTGGCTACAGATACAAAGGCAAGAAGCGCGTAATGGTTGGGCTTTATGATTTAACTTCCGGAAAAGATATCGTTATTGACGTTTCACCTAAACAGCATTCGGCGATTAAAAATAGCTTAATCGATTATCTTGAGGACGATCAGTACAAAGAAATGGCATTCAAGATTTCTAAGAAAGGCGATGGAACCGATACAGTCGTAACAGTTACTCCGATAATTAACGTAGCTAAAGGGCTGACGGACGAGGAGAAAGAGAATTTCGAAGCTTCCGCAGAGGAACCATTCAACGACGCTATCTTCGACGGTATTCTTTACGAAGCAGATGACGCAGAGCAAATAGAATTCCTACAAAAAGACGGATTCGACGTAGGTCTTATCGGACTGAGCGGCGCAGCGAAAGCTGACGCGGGACCGACATCTGCGGAGATTTCCGAAAAAGACGAACCGGCAGATATCAATGACGACGACCTCCCGTTCTGATTGACGGAGGTCTGCGGCTAATAACGGAAGGAGTGGCGGAATGACAGCCTGGTTAATCTGCTTTATCTTATGGGCGATAAGTGTCGCGGCATGGGTTGGCGCTTTTATCTACGGAGCCAAAACGAATAACCTGACGCCAATGTTCGTATTTCTCGCGCTGCAATGGGTATTCGTAGTGGGACAGTGGGTTGCAATAGGATTCGGCATATAAAACGAAAAGGGGACGGTTGAATGGAGTCACGTAAAGAACGACGCCAGGAAGCGAAAGCAAACGGAGTGCCATTTACGCCAATTTACGCGGAAGGCTTCGAGCCTAAGTCGTACAAGCAGGCGACAGGTATCGGTTACGAGCGCTTCGATAACAAATTCGTAAAGATTTCGGAATTAACGAAGGAGGACGAGTAATTGGCGCATGTATCCGAAGTTGTCGGTAAGTATTCAGAACTAGCCGTAAGAATGGCGCTCATGGCGAACGGGTGGACGGTAAGCAAGACGGAGACAGACGAAGCCTACGACCTTATCGGCGAGGATCCGTTGAACGGGCGCACGTATAAATTTCAGGTCAAAACGATTTTGCACCGCCCTGACCGCAAGTCCTACGTAATCCAGTCGAAGAACGGGCAAGGGGAAGCGTACACGAAAGCCCAGGCTCACTATATAGCGGGCGTGCTGGCGACAGATGGCGAAATCCCTCGCGTCTTTTACTTCGAAAATACCGGTCAGAAGGAATACTGGTCGATAGAGGCTACGGCAGCCAAGCGGTGGATTGAGTTGCCTATCGCACTTGATCGGAGCACATTGACGGAACAAAACGGCAGTAGGACGGAAGCAAATAAAACGGAAAAGGCGGCGATATAATGACGGTTAAAATTGGCGATAAAATTCGAATTGTAAATTGTGATGATCCTCGATACGAGAACGGCGACATATTGATTGTATCCTCCGTTAGAAGTGATGGCGCTGTTTACGCTAAATTAAATGGGCGCCAAAGTATTTTGGTTCTAAGAAGAGAGTTCGAAATTGTGTCCGAGCAATCCGATTCCGAGCGAGCCGAACTAAAAGCACGCCTAGCAACGATCGAAGAACGCATCGCAGCGCTAGAAGCCGCGAAGCCAAGCGTCGACCCAACGCCAATTTACCGCAAAGTAACCGACAGAAGCCCGCAGGTTGGCGATTACGTTAAGTACGATGATCGTCCGCATGAGGATATAACTGCCGGCAAGTATTACGAGATTATAGAAATCGATTCATCCGACGATCCGCACTTTATCGATGAAGCAGGCGATAAATACGATACTGCCGGAGATGATTTCGAAGTCTACGAAAAGGTATCCGACAACCAACCCGCTGAACCAACGTTGAAGGAAGAAAACACGGCACTTCGTGTCGGAGATTATGCGAAGGTTATTCGGGAAGATAAGTTTGAAGTTGGCGAAATTATCGAGCTTGTAGGCGTGGATTCGCTACATTTCGAAGCTAAATCGCTACAACGTGAATATTGGCACTATGCCGATAAGGAGGGCGGACTAGTCCCGGCAACCGACGAAGAAGTTGCGGAAGCCAAAGCGAAACTTGCCGCGTCTCAATTCGAAGTGGGCGATAAAGTCCGATTGCTTAGCGGAGCAGGTGAACGTTACCTGTACGGATTTTCTGACGGAAGTATTTGCGAAATCATCAGAGGACTCGATAGCGGTGGCGATTTATCCCTCAAAAATAGAGAGGGTATTAGCGGCTACGCCAAGCCCGACCAACTCGAAAAAATCTCCGACGAAGAAGCGCAGCAAATCGAAGCCGACCACGCCATCGCAGCCAAATTCGTGGAAATCGGACGGAAGCCTGGCGAGTTTAAGGCGGGAGATATCGTATGCTTTAAGGCGGGCGATATTGTATACGGAGAGCTGAGTCGAGCACCCGGTGAGTTTATTTACGGAGAGGTCAAGGATATTGGCGATGCACTACTCGGAATAATATCGTTCGCTGACGGGAACTATCGCGGAATCAATGACGTCGAACTAATCACGCCAGTCGAGCGGAGATTCGATCGCTAATGCGGCAGCCGGCTACGAATAATTGCGCATCATGCTCGGCGCCAGGCGCGAAGCTGTACGATGAGCGGCGTGAGGTTTACGTCTGCTCGACCGTATGCTTGGCGGATAACATTGCGCAGCATAGCGATGAGTTTGCGGAATGGTACGCAGGACTTTACGTAACGGAAGACGATTGAGCAACGGGATAGCCCGAGCGAAGCGAGGAAGGAGGACGCACATGCCCGAACTAAAAATCGGAAATCTTCGACTGAATGAAACGAACGATAGTGAGTCGAAGCAACGGATAGCCAGCGCCGAGAAGCGTAAGGCAGCCGCAACGGAAACGTTGGACGAAGGCTTCGATCGTATCCTAGCGACTAAGCTTTCGGATAAGGAACGTAATTACGTTATGTTGGCGCGAAGTGCGCTAGCTGACGGCAAGGCAGGCCGGACAAAAGGCGGAAAGTTATCGAAGGCTGAGGCGGTGCAGATCGGCAAGGAAGTCGAAGCGGGACAGGCGGAAGCACTCCGAGAACAGCGTGCAAAAGAAACGTTAGCGAATAAGCCTCCGAATTACTTTATCCTAACGGATGACAACGAATTACCGGCCTTTGTCGAAAGAATACGCGAAGAAGTACGAAGGCAACGCGAAGAGTGGGCGGGCAGATTCGAGATACTTGGCGTCGATTCAATGACCGCAGGAGACTTCGAAGGTACCGGAATCGACGCTTATATGGACTTATCAATCGGATTCTCGATATGGCTTCCGTTACTAGACGAAGGCTACTACTTACCTTACGGACATATCGACGGATTCGACGTACCTTACGCACATCAGGCGGACGATCCTCAATTGACTCGTTCGAAAGTATTGGCGGCAATATCGCCGTACCTATCCTCGCCGAAACAAGGAAAGACGTTCCACATGGGCGCGGCTCGTTACGACTTGCACATCGCAGAGAACGACGGCTACACGATACGAGGTTGCGTATGGGACACGTTAGATGCGATGCAGTTAATGAATGAGCATGAAGAACGATTCGGCTTGAAACCTCTTATCGAAAAATACGGCAAGCACTTCGGAATTGACGGTACGATTTACACATTCGAGGACCTTTTCGGCAACAGATCGCCGGCGCCATTCAATACGGAGCTTGTCGGAATCTATGCGATAAACGACGTTAAGTACGGTTGGGGATTATGCGAATGGCAATTCGAAACAATGCCGAAGTTTGGTCGGTTACTCGATTGCTACGCAGCGGTCGACAAGGACTTGCCGGAAACGGACGTGTTTCTGGAGCGGAGTGGATTCATATTAGACGCCGACATGCTCCGGGAATTGGAATCGGAATTCAAGCCAAAGATTGCCGAGGCAGAGCGTCGGGTGTTTGACGAGTACGGGATAGACGATGAGTTTGTTCGGAAGATGGATCGAACCATTAACGCCCCTAAAATTCAGAAGTGGATTAAGGCGCAGCAAAAGCGGATTGAGAAGAAGCAGGAGCAGATATCGAAAAAGAAACAGAAAATAGCCGAAATGCAGGCCGGCAATAAAACGCATCTTAAATCGTATCAGAGCGAAGTCGAAGCTTTAGCCAAGTACGAAAAAGAGCTATCAGAAATGCCTGCAGCAACAGACGAAAATGCACCGCAAGAGATAACGGAGTTCTCGATCACAAACGGAAATCACCTTAAATACTTGATTTACGACTTCCTAGAAATCGAGGACAAGACGTACAAGATAGATAGAGGTAAGAAACGATCAACAAGCGCAGACGTTCTGGACATGTACTACGAAGACGAGCCGAAATTAGAACCTTTAGCGAAGGTTGCCGAATATACCAAACTACTTTCTACGTACATCGAACCTATGCTCGGTAGCGGTGGAAAGACAAGTACCGTAGAAATAGATGGCCGACTTCATTCAAACTTTAAAGCAGGCGGAACAGCGACAGGTCGCTACAGCTCAAGTTCATATACAGGGAGGCCGACAGACTTACTTTCGGAGGTGGTTTAGTGGTTACGGTCACCGATGATAATTATCTGAAAATCGTTAGAACGCTGGTAAACAGCGAAGCTTCTGTAAAGAAAGGCACTAACCTGCAGAACATTCCTTCGAAGGGAGAAGGAGTTCGGGTAAGGAACGCGTTTAGACCGAGGGGCGGATGGTACTTTATCGGATCCGATCTAGGGCAGATTGAACCGCGGATACAAGCACACATCATGTACGAAAGGTACGGCGATAACTCTATGCGTCAAATCTTCATCGATGGTGTTGACCTCTATACAACAATGGCGATGAAAACGTTCAACTTGCCAGAAGCCTATTGTATCGACGGCGCATGGTACGACCCGGAATCAAAAGAAGGTGGATACGGCGGTGGCAAAAAACCTCCGACAGCCTTCTATCCACGTAAGATGATGAAAACCGGGGTACTGGCTGTAAGTTACGATCAGAAACCGCAATCCTTCTCGCAGAAAATGAAAGTATCGATGGAAGTTGCGGAAGATTTCTTCCGAGGATTCGAAGAACAGTTCCCGTCGTTTAAGCAGATGGTGACGGATATTCGCGAAGGTATGAAGAAATACGGCTTTGTCGAGACACTTTACGGCAGAAAGCGAAGATTTCCGGACTACAAGCAGTACGCAGCAGAAGCGAAGAAATTCGAGAACAAGCTAATGCAGTACTACATCGAACGAAAACGAATCAACGGTAAGAAAAAGAAAACGCCGGAAGATCGAGAAAGGTTAGCGGAATTGGAATCGTTAATCAAGCCATTAGCCGAAAAGCGCAATTTAGTATCGTACTGGGAGCGGGCAGCCTTTAACGCAGTTATACAAGGGACTGGCGCCGACATTCTGAAGATGAACGGAAATAGAATCGCTCGAATCTGCATGGAGCGTGGTTGGGAGTTCAATGCGAGCATTCACGATGAAATTAAGATCAGCGTACCCCGCGAAGACTTGACCGAAGATACTATCGAAATTGTACGCGACGCTATGACGAAGACTTGCGATCTTTCAGTACCTCTTATCACAGATACCGTAATCGAGCCGAAGTGGATGGAAGAGTATCGCCCACACGAATGGGACTTCGAAAATTGTAAACCTAAAGGGGACGATTAATTGTCGAATAAACTAACGGTAGCAAACGAAATCGCAGCGGAACTTGAGCACTGGCTTAACGAATGGCACGCACTGCCCGAAAAGTGGGACAACGAACTGGACGCGCAAATCCACCGCTGGTACGCAGACCCGCCGAAAGTATTTCCGAAGCGGCCGTACTTCTCGCCATCATCGGCGAATGCTTGTCCGCGAGAGCTTTACGTAAAGGCACGCGGAGCCAAGCGGGACATAACACGCAAGCCTCCGTATCAGGGGCGATGGACTCGCGTCGGGACTGCGGTCGGGGACGTCATACAACGCGACTTGCTATTCATGGAAAAGCATCTCGAAGGCTGCCCGTTCAGTGTCGAAAAGAATCCGGACGGCACGCCAGTTTTCGAAGACTTTGCGAAGCGCTCCACGCCAATCGATCATAACGGCGTTCGATTTAATATCTACGGAACATGCGACGGCATCTTGAATTATGTAACGGAAGACGGCGAAGTATTGCGGGTCGGCCTCGAAATCAAATCGAAACAGACTACCGCTGCCAAGACGTCGTTATATTCGATGAGAGAACCGGAAGACAAGCACGTTAAGCAGTGTATCAGTTACGGAATCATGTACGACGTCGATATGTACGTAATTTTGTACGTAAACACTTCGAAAAAGTCCTGGGTATATCCCGAAGGCGAATTCGAGAAGAGCCCGGACATTCGGGCGTTCGGCATCGAGATTACCGACGAAGACAAGACGGCGCTGCTCGATCGTTTCGCTGAAATACAGCAGTCGGTTATCGTAGGCAAGCCGTTAGAATTAGCGCTCGACGGCTGGACTTTCAACGGATTCAAGACGGCATGCGCGTTGGACTTGTCGGAAGAAGAGGTCGCTAAGCTGCAGCGTCAGGCGGAGAGCGCACGCCATTCGAGCTTGCCACCGTATAAGCAGCGACAGATCATTGAGCCAGTCGAAGATATCGTAAGAATCCGTAAGGAGCACGGAATCAATGCCGGCGCCTAAGATGCGCATCATCGCATTCGATATATCAGCATCGCCCGGCATCGCAGTAATCGAAGTCGCCCGCAACCGACCGAAACTAATCGCAGCTACCTCCGTCAAGACGGACGCTAAGTCGCCGGACAGCCAACGCTATGCCTACGTCGAGGCCTTCGCAACTACGGTCATACACGAATACGGCCCGTTCGATGCGATAGTGCGCGAGCATTTTACGAAGGGCGGCAGCAAGCGATCGACTCAGATGGTCTTCGGATCATGGGCGGCAATCGACATGGCACTCGGCAAGTACGGCTATAACGAAATTGCGTACGAACCTACGCCGACAACGGTCAAGAAGGTAATCGGAGGACACGGCAAGGCGGAGAAGGACGAAGTAGAAGCGGGCGTGCGTCGCATAATGAAGCTGCCGGACGACTACGAATTTGTATCGAATGACGCTTCGGACGCGGCTGCGATAGGGCTTACGTACCTCATCGAAAATAAAATTATCGAAGGAGCGGATTGAATGGGAATCCCTTACGTTACGTTTATGAAACACGCCGAAAAGGTTACGAAGAAGGCTAGCGCATCACGTCCGACACTAAAGGGCGTATACCATGCGGAAGACGGATCGCTGGCAGTAACGGACTCTCATCGGCTGTACTACGCAACTGACGCGCACCAACGCCAGGACGCCGCTATTCTTGACCCGAAAACTGGTGAAGAGATTGGCGGAGCATATCCGGACGTTACGAGGCTGCTGCCTTATCCGGGTGACGCAAGATACACGCTCACTATCGATGACATTCCGAAAGCTTTAAAAATCGTAAAGGCGTTGGAAGCGCTCGGTAAATCCGTAGACTCCGACGGGACTATAACGATAAAGGCTGACGAAAATGGCGCAGTAAGTTTCGGAATGGAAGCGGAAGGCACGAGTGGCACAGTCGAGATCGGAAGAGTTAGCGGAGGAACATACGAGAATGTCGCTGTATCTGCGCAGTACTTATCCGAAGCACTTGCGCTATTCAAAGACATCGGAGTTACCTCCGTACAGATCAATTCGTACGGAAAGATTCGCCCACTTACGCTAACTATTGACGGCTTGACTGCGCTAATTATGCCCGTGAGGAAGTTCTAATGACGCTTAAGCAATACCGCGAAATCGTCGACGATTACAAGGCGGACGTAATCAACCGGTACTATGCCGGCCTCATCAACGAAGAACGTACGGCATGGCTAATCGGAAAGCTTGACGCATGGTACGAAAATTCTAAACGGAATGGGAGTCGATAAAATGGCAGATATCCGAGATTTCTCAACGTACAAAGGCAAAAAGGACGACGATAATCCTAGCGAAATAAAGCAAGCACTTGTGGCATTCCTCGAAAATGCTGCGGACCTAATGGAGTTTAAAGCGGAGCAGGCGAAGTTGAAGAAGAACTATTTCGACCATCTCGTCAAGAGTGGATTCACCGAAACTCAGGCGCTAGACATCGTAAAATCCGATCCACACATGTAAAGGAGGCGCATAAATGACGAAACTAATCGTATTAATCCTCGCATCACTTATCGGAGGCATCGTCGGCTGCGTAATTATCGCAGGCTTCGGCTTCCTCATCGGTTCAGCCGTTTCTTATCTGATACCTTCGGCACTGACCGGAGCATTCGGAATCAGCCAGGACAACATCGCGCCAATCTTCGCATGGGCAGCGCTACTGGTTGCGGCAGCTATCGCATTGAAGGCGGTAAGTTTCGATGAGCGCTAAGGCGGATTTGTTCCGACGCATGATCGCAGCAGCCGAAGAGGATCGAAAGGACTTGGCGGAACGTATCACGCTAAAGGCGGAATCGCTGGCGGCAGCGCATAAGGAATTATCGGACATGGACGATGGCATTGCGGAGGCGCGGCGTCAGTTGGCGGATTTGGAAAAGGAGGCGGAGTGATGCTTTATAAAGTTAAAATGTCGATGTTTAACGATTCAGTCGAAGTAGGCGAGCTTATCGATACTATCGACGGTACACGGATTAAGGTGCTTACGATTGTCAAGGTCGATTCGGATAGTGACGGCGAAGCAATCGTATATGTAACTGGTTTTCCAGTGAGCGCATTTGAATAACGAAAGGGGAAGATAATTTGACGATTATAACGAAGAACAACGGAGCACGCGAGTTACCATTCGAACCGGCTCGGCTAGAACGCTTTATTGATGAGATTGCGAAGGATTATCCGGCATTAAATACGGACAGTTTCAAGCGACGCCTTGTTACAACGATCAGTGCTCGCGAAGTCTATCCGGCCTCCGAGATTACGAATCAGCTAATCCTCGAAGCGCTAAGCAATCTCGACGAAGAGGAGCCGGACTGGACGTACGTTGCAACGCAAGCATATCTCCGAAAACTATATCGTGAAGCCAGCAAAAACCGGGCGTACGATGCGGACGAAAGATACGGAGACTTCTACGGACTTATCAAAGTGCTTTCGACGATGGGCGTATACTCACCGAAGACTCTCGAACTCTATTCGAAGGAAGAGATCAACGAGCTAGGCGCCGAGATCAATCCGGACAAGGATGCGCTATTCACTTATATCGGATTACGTACGCTAGCTGACCGATACCTGGCCGGCGACAAGAAAGGCGCAGTATACGAGCTGCCGCAAGAGCGCTGGATGATGATTGCTATGACGGTAATGCGCCAGGAACCGAAGGAACATCGCATAACACTCGTTAAGGAAGCATATTGGGCACTGAGCAATTTGTTTATGACGGTCGCCACTCCGACACTATCAAATGCCGGCAAGAATTACGGACAGCTTTCGTCCTGCTTTATCGATACGGTCGACGATAGCCTGCAGAGCATCTTCGACAGTAATACGGACGTAGCAAACCTTTCGAAAGATGGCGGCGGCATTGGCGTGTATCTCGGAAAGATTCGAAGCAGGGGCAGCGCGATTAAAGGATATGCCGGAGCATCATCGGGGGTTTTACCGTGGATGAAGCAGCTTAACAATACGGCAGTATCCGTCGATCAGCTCGGTCAGCGCAAAGGCGCGATCGCAACGTATCTCGACATCTGGCATAAGGACATCTATCCGTTCCTTGACGCGAAGCTAAATAACGGAGACGAACGGCAGCGGACGCATGACTTATTTACTGGCGTATGTATTCCGGACATCTTCATGGAGCAGGTTCGGAAACGCGGTGACTGGTATTTGTTCGATCCGCATGAGGTTCACCAAGTTATGGGGTACTCGCTCGAAGATTTCTACGACGAAAAGAAAGGCGAAGGAAGTTTCCGAGAAAAGTACGAAGAATGTGTACAGTCGAACGACCTTACCAAAACGAAAGTCGCAGCTATCGACGTAATGAAACGTATCTTACGCAGTCAGCTGGAAACAGGCGGTCCTTTCATGTTCTACCGCGACGAGGTAAACCGAATGAACGCAAATAAACATCTCGGAATGATTTATAGCTCAAACCTCTGTACAGAAATCGCTCAGAACCAATCTCCGACAATCCAGACGGAACAGATCGTAAAAGACGGAAAGATCGTTATCACGAAAGAACCAGGCGATTTCGTAGTATGTAACTTATCTTCGATAAACCTCGGGCGTGCCGTACCAGCCGGCGTACTCGACCGATTGATCCCGGTACAAGTCCGCATGCTCGATAACGTAATCGATATCAACAATCTGCCGGTACTGCAGGCGCAGCTTACGAATCAGAAGTACCGCGCAGTTGGTCTCGGCACATTCGGATGGCACCACTTACTCGCGCTGAAAGGAATCGAATGGGAATCGGAAGAAGCCGTCGAATATGCCGATAAGCTGTACGAGCAGATTGCGTTCCTTACGATTAAGGCTTCGGCAGAACTTGCGCGAGAAAAGGGCGCATACCCAGCGTTCGAAGGTTCCGAATGGCAGACGGGAAGATATTTCGAACGACGCGGCTACCTCTACGATATGAAATGGGCGGAGCTTGCCGAAATGGTATGGCGGACGGGCATCCGTAACGGCTATCTAATGGCGCCAGCACCTAACGCTTCAACTGCGCTAATTGCCGGCAGTACAGCGGCATGTGATCCGATATTTGACGTTTATTACAACGAAGAGAAAAAGGACTATAAGATTCCGGTAACAGCACCCGACCTTAACGAAGATACGGCGAAGATATACGAAAAGACAGCGTACGAACTCGATCAGCGATGGAGTATTCGTCAAAATGCGGCAAGGCAGCGCCATGTCGACCAGTCGTTATCGTTTAACATCTACGTTAAGAATGACGTCAAGGCTGCGGAACTTCTCGAATTGCACCATATGGCGCACGATTCCGGATTTAAGACATCGTATTATATGCGTTCAACTTCTAACTAAGGGGCGATTAAATGAAACGATATCAATTCATGTATAAATACAACGGTAAAAACGGTCACTTCGAATTCCCTTCGGAATCTCCGAACAAAGCAACGCTCGAAGCTCTCGAAAGGATTGCGGACATTGAGTTCTGCGATCCTTCGGAAATCACCGATATACGACTCGTTAAGATTAGCGACGAAAACGGACGAACTCACTTCGAATGCGAAGGGTGCCAGTAATTGCGCCCTTCCGTTCTTATAGCCTATGCGTCGATCAGCGGAAATACGCTCGAAGTCGCCCGGCTAATTTCGGAAGACATGCAGCGACGAGGCTTCCGATCAACTCTATACGATATCGGAGGCCCTGTGCCACTGCCGGACATCTCCGAATATGACGCAATACTAATCGGCACGTACACCTGGGACGTAGGTATGACGCCAGCAGCCGTAAAGGATTTCGTAGCTGATATCGGAAACAAGCCACCGAACGTATTCATCTTCGGAACAGGAGATACGCAATTCGGAGGCGACGATCTATTCTGCGCTGCTGCCGATAAGTTGGCGAAGTTTTACGAATCACCGCTACCGCCGCTAAAGATCGAACAGTCTCCGAGAGGCACGCAGGAATCGGAAGTAATCGAATGGACGAAAGGGGTAATCGATTGGCTGAGAGATTAACGAAAGCAACGGTATTAGAACCGAAGAATCCGAATAAGACAACGGCATTATTTAACGGAAAGGCTAGCGGTATCCTTCATTGGGACAACGTAAAATATCCGCACTTCTACGACTTACGGAAGACGATTCGCGGCCTGTTCTGGTCGGCGCACGAAGTCAGCATGGTCGCCGATACGAAACAATTCGCCAGCCTTTCCGAAAAGGAACGGACGGCCTTCCTTAAGATTATCGGCTTGCTGGCGACATTGGACGGACCACAAACGGACATAGCTTCGAAGATAGCAGCATTCTCGACGGATCCGAGCGTTAAGTCGATATTGGCGACGATAGCCGATCAGGAGTCCGAGCATAATCACAGTTACACTTACGTATTGGCTTCCGTTACACATTACGATAACCAGATTAAGGCGTTCAATGAGGGACGGACTGACCCGGTAATCCTCGAAAGGAACGAACGCATCTCGGAAGTATATAACGAGTTTGCGGAGAAGCCGACGATAGAAACCGCACTCAAAGCGATGGTATATACGGCGCTACTCGAAGGGTTGTTCTTCTACAGCGGATTCGCGTTCTTCTATAACTTAGCCCGGAATCAGAAGATGGTCGGAACGTCGACGATGATCTCCTATATCAACCGTGACGAGCTACAGCATGGACGATTCATTAGCGAACTATTCCGGGCAACACTCGCCGAGAATCCGGAATACAACAACGAGCAGTTTATCGAATGGGTGTACGATCAGTTCCGGCACAGCGTCGAACAGGAAACGAAATGGAGCCGATATGTGCTCGACGGCATTGACGGAATCGACCTCGATGATATGGCGGGCTATGTAAAGTACCGGGCGAACAAGATGCTGCGCATGCTCGGCCTCAGCGAGATATACGAAGGTTACGAAAAGAATCCGATGAAATGGATCCGAGCATATACCGATAACTTTAACGGAACTAAGTCGGACTTTTTCGAACAGAAGTCTCGGCAGTATACGAAGACAAGCGATTTAAACGGATTCGACGATTTATAAAACGAGGAGGACGTTATATGCCATTACCGAAGAATAACATGCTATTCGGATTCGAGCCGAAACTTACGCAGGAGCAACGGACATACGTCGATAGTATTTTCGATAACCAGCTTACGATTGTCAACGCTAGGAGCGGAACAGGGAAGACAACGCTAGCCGTCGCATGTGCCCGCATCATCGGAAAGCCTCTCGTTTACATCTTCGCACCTGTCGAAGAGAATCGGATGGGCTTCCGTCCTGGCGGTCAGTCCGAAAAGGAACGTGAGTATTTGCAGCCGTTAAAGGACGCGCTGCTCGAAATCAACGAGAATCCATCGCAGTCCATTTACGACGAGGATAATCCGGAAGCTATGAAGAGTGGCAAGCACTGGGTGTATCCGCGGTCACACATTTTCGCTCGTGGTACGAATATCAAAGATTCGACGGTAATCATTTCGGAATCGCAGAACTTTACGAAGAATGAGCTACGGAAAGTATTAACGAGGATACACGACAGTTGTACGGTGATTCTCGAGGGTCACGTATCTCAGTGCGATCTAGCAGATCCGGCAGCAAGCGGATTTAAGTCGTACATCGATCATTTCCGTCCGAAGAAATATGCGCAGGTTTGCGAGTTAAACTGGAACTTCCGCGGCAGTCTCGCTAATGATGCCGACGAAATCGAATAAGGGAGACGATAATATGACGAATCTAACCGAAAAAATTAAGCAATGGGCGATCGACCGTAACCTGCATACCGCTAATCCCGATAAGCAAATGCTGAAGCTATTCGAAGAACTCGGCGAACTTGCCGAAGGCATGGCGAAGGATCGTCCGGAGCAAGTAAAGGACTCCATCGGTGACATCTACGTAGTATTAACGATTCTATCGACGCAGCTCGGCATTGATATCGAAGATTGCATCGCGATTGCTTACGACGAAATAAAGGACCGCAAAGGGCGGATGATTGACGGAGTTTTCGTGAAGGAAGCGGACTTGTTGAAGGAGGAGCCGAGCGGCCTTTCTAAGCTAAGTGCACCAGTAACGAAGGAAGACTCAGGCATCCCAGAGGAAGACGAAGATTACGATGATTGCGAAGTTATCGAATGTAATATGTGTTTCGAAGTGAAGGCCGTCGAAGTGGGAACGTGGGCGTTGGATAAAGGTATGTGCGAACCGTGCTACGGAAAATATCAGGGTTAAGGGAGGACGAAAAAATGAGCGAAATTATCAACGTACTTGACCGAGGATATGTCCGATTAGTCGACGTTATGGGGAGCGACCTTAGCGTAGTAAACAGCGCTAGGGTTTCGTACGACAAGGAATCATCGGAGCTGTCCGATAAGGACGAGCGCCTGATCCGATTCTTAGCACGGGAAGGCCATACGTCGCCCTTCCGGCACGCGTCGCTGCAGTTCGAAGTATATGCTCCGTTAATGGTTGCGCGCCAGTGGTGGAAGTACGTTGTCGGATCCGATCATACGATGGATTCCTGGAACGAGAGCAGCCGTCGATATATTACGGAGGAAGCAGCATTCTATATTCCGGCAGCCAACGAATGGAGAAGCGCGCCGGAAAACTCGAAGCAAGGTAGCGGAGATGTTGTTAGTAACTTCGTGGGCGAACGCGCAACAGCTGCGCTAATGAAACATATCGAATCGGGTGAGTCCTTGTACGCTATGGCGCTAGAGAAAGGTATTGCTGCCGAACAAGCCCGCCTATTCCTTCCGGCATACGGAATGTACGTCCGCTACTATTGGACTGCATCGCTTCAATCCGTCGCACACTTCCTTAATCAACGCCTAGCACACGATAGCCAAGCGGAAATCCAAGCGTACGCCAACGCGGTGTACGAGCTGGTGCAGCCGAAATTCCCGGTAAGCATAGCCGAACTCGTTAAGACAAAATAAAAAGACTCGCTATTAGTAGCAAGCCTCTTCACACATCTTATCGGCAGAGTCTTCGGAATCGGCGATCGCATAAAGTGACCATCCGTGCGTCAGTTTGTCAAAAGCTTCTTCTTCCCAGCACCAAATAACTTCGTGATCGTTTCTCATTACGTAAAACTTTTCCATGAAGCACCTCCGAAATTGGTTTATTAATTAGATAGTACCACATTGGCAGCATATGTCAACGATAAATAACGAAAAGGAGACGATTATTTGACGGAACCAAACGGCATTACACGAATCGCCCTCACCGGCAAGCTCCGGTCAGGCAAGTCGACAGTGGAGCGCCACCTAACGCAACAGCACGGCTTCAACTCGGTAGCATTCGGCGATCAGCTCAAGTATTTCGCGCACAAAATATTCGATGACGCTACGGATGACGCCGCCTATGACCCGTTCCGTCCCGGCTCACCGCAGAAGCCTCGCGCACTATATCAGCAATTCGGTCAGCTATGTCGCGAAATCGATCCGGACGTATGGATTAAGCATGCGCAGCGGACCGTCGAATATTACGAGAGGCTTCGCGATACGACCGGCATTGTCATTTCAGACCTCCGGCAGCCTAACGAATATGAATGGGCGAAGGCGAACGGATTTACCATCGTAAAGGTTGTCGCTGATGATGCGGTCAGGCTCGAAAGGGCGCGTCAGGCTGGCGATAAGATGACGGAAGAGGATTTCGTACATGATACGGAGAGTTACGTCGATGGATTTGCGGCGGATTATACGGTGGTTAATGATGGAGAGTTGGCGGAGTTGCAGCGGAAGGTTGACGGGATTATCGAAGATATTTCGAAAGGGGACGATTAATTGGAATTTCGCTCCTGCGCGTTAAGAACTCGTGATAAAGGCGGAAGAGGTCATAAGTTGGAGATCCGTAACGACTTCGTATCTAACGCACTGACTTCGGTAAGCAAGGATACGCTTGTACTCGAAATTATAACGGAAGAGGGCGATATATTGACGGAAACAAACGCTAACCAATCGAAACGCAACTCCGAGACTAAGCCATTTACTTACGTATCTCTATTCAGCGGTATCGGCGGATTTGAGCAGGCGCTAAACAAACTCGGAGGTACTTGCGTACTGGCCTCCGAAATTGACAGATTCGCTAATCAGGCGTACGAGGCTCTGTACGGCGAGCCAACTGTCGGAGACATTACGAAGGTTGCTGCGGAAGATGTTCCGGATCATGACGTACTTGTCGGTGGCTTCCCATGCCAAGCGTTTAGCGTTGCCGGCAAGCGTGGCGGATTTGATGACGCAAGAGGGACGCTATTCTTCGAAGCTGCCCGCATTGCTGCCGAAAAGCAACCAAAGCTAGTACTGCTCGAAAACGTTAAGGGACTCGTTGGTCACGATAAAGGACGGACGCTTGACACGATAGTCAAAACGCTAAATGAAATCGGATATACCGTAGATTTTAACGTACTCAACTCGAAATATTTCGGAGTTCCTCAGAATAGGGAACGGATTTTCATCGTAGGTGTACGCGATGATCTAGCGAAGCCGAGCGATTGGATTATCGAAGGGAATAACGTAGTAGCGAAAGGTAAGCGTCGAATAAGCGGCTATGACGATGTTAAGACGTTTAACTTCGATTGGCCTGCGCAAGAGGAAGTAACGGTAAGGTTGCGGGATATTCTCGAAAGTGACGTCGATGAAAAGTATTATTTGTCGAAGGAAAAGACGGCGGATCTTGTAGCTCAACTAGACGATAAAGTACGAACTGAAAAATTTATTATGGACGGAAAGAATAGTTTCGGGGGAAATCATAAGGTATTCGACGAAGGGATTGCGCCCACTTGTCTATCAAATGACTTTAAAGAACCGAAAAAGGTCGTTGAGCCTATTGTTGAGCAGTTTACGGAAGGTGACGGTGTTTCCTGCTGTGTTGACGCCAACTATGCGAAAGGTACTTCGCCAGGTGACGTTGGAAAAGGGCGCAGAACTCACGTAATCGAACGCCAACCACGCTACCGCATCCGCAAGCTAACGCCGCTCGAATGCTTCCGCCTACAAGGCTTCTCAGACGAAGAGCACCAGACGTTAGTCGACGCAGACATCTCGAATAGCCAGCGTTATAAGCAAGCCGGGAACGCCGTAACGGTCAACGTAATTGAAGCGATAGGTGAACGGCTCCTGACAGTACTTGACGAAGCCTAATCGACGACTCTCTCAAACGCGAAGCTACCAACGTCATATTCCGAAAAGTCCCGCCCAACATAAGCGAAACGCAGCGGCAAATCTTCGTAATCGAAATCGATAGCCTGTACGATGGCGCGCGCTGAGCAATACGCCTTCTTGTCGAGCAGGAATGGACGGATATTCGGCACGCGAACAACTTCGGGCTTAGCGATAACGACGCGCTTGTTCGCTTTGTCATAGCCGACAATGATGCGGCTTTGCGGATCAACTCCGATTGTCTTGCGGGCGCCAGACGAAAGGTACAGGCGCTGCTGGTTATCGATAGTTATGTAAGGTTCGGCGGAATCTGCGGAAATCCACTGGAATGTCGCGTTCTGCGTAGACCCGTCCGATTTTGCTTTAGTAGTTTTCGTAGCCATAGCGAAACATCTCCGATCATTAGCGTTATTAGTACGATTATAACCGGATTTAACGACTATATGCAACCATTAGGCGAAGTATGACGAATATTTAACGCCGAATAGGCGAAAGGGGACGGATATATGGGAGAAACAGCGGTACAGAAGGTAAATAGGATCCTCAATATAACGGAATCATATAAAGCGCCGGAACGTCTGATGGAAATACTTTTCGATAAAGAGCGGAGAGAGGATGTTTTCCGACAATTCTTAGAAGCGTTTGATTACGATGTCGGTTTCGATTGGTTCCACGAATACTTCCAAGAAGAGCATGCGGATAGGAAGACGAAGAAACAGGACTTTACGCCGCAATCTCTTTCGCAACTAGTAACGAAACTGGTTGGTTCGCCCGATAGCGGACTACACTACGAACCTTGCGCTGGAACCGGCGGTATGACGATTACACGATGGAATTACGATCGAATGCAGCATAGCCCTTTCGATTATCGGCCGTCCTGGTACGTTTACCATTGCGAAGAATTATCCGACAGAGCCATTCCATTCCTATTGTTTAATCTCGCAATTCGCGGCATGAATGCGGTCGTCGTTCACTGCGACGTATTGACACGTAAATCTTTCGGTGCTTTCTTCGTACAAAACGAAAAGGACGATCATCTACATTTCTCGTCGATAAATGTTATGCCTTATAGCGAACAAGTGGCGAAGCATCTGGCGGTAGAGTGGACCGAGGAACGTTACGAGGCTCATGTTGAATCGTCGGAAGAAATGCCCGCACACATCGTCAATCCCGTCCCTCGCGGCGAGGTTAGCGACTTTACGAAGGCTGTATACGCTATTTGCGGCATTGTAACGGAAGGTGACGAATAATGGGAGCTGTGAAACGGGATATGCACGCAGCCGAACGCCAGCACGCCGAAAGGTATGCGCTAGATAATGCGGATGGCGTCCGGTTGTTGCTCGCCGATTACCACGCGCTAGTCCAACGCCAATATGCCGGTGATTACGATGCGGTTATTATACTCGCCGACCTGCAGTGTGCGATCGATATGGCTGCGCTGACTTGGCGGCAGAAGAGCGCGCTACATTACGTATTTATCGAGCAATGGACGCAGGAGATGGCGGCAGGTGCGTTAGGTATCGATAGGACTACCGTAGCTCATTACGTTAGTGTGGCGCTAATTAAGATAGCGGACGTGTACGAAAAATGGTCGTGGCAAGGCGAAGGATATTGCGTTTATATCACTAACGAAAAGGGGCTAACATATGACGAAATTTAATCCGAAATATCGTGAGGTACTTATTGAGCAAACTGCGCAGATTGAGCGCGATACAAAAGCGGGCATACTTACGCGACCGGAACGAATGAAAATCATCGACAGGGTATCGAAGGAATATGCGAATCAGCACGCTTGGGCTAACGAAATTGCAACGGAAAATGAACGGCGAAGTGCGGAGGCATCCGGTAGGGAACCGAGGGAGCTACCGATAAATCCTCCGGAAAGTGATCTGCTCGATAAGTTGGCGGATTTAATGCTATACGAGGAGCTTACGGATGCTACGCCGTACAAGATCGCTAATACGGAATATCCGATAATGAGCGCCAACATGATGGAGGAGCGGTCGGAGAAGGACGTACAGCTTGTCGGAGTAGATTACGAGACGGATCGGAAGGCGACGGGCAAGCGTAGGAAGCGGACGAAGCGCGAAGATTACCTCGTCGATAAGAATGCGAGGGCGAGGAACGCGGAGAGGCGCCGAAAGTATCACGAGTTTACGAAGGTGCAGCCGGTAACTACTTACAATATTAACGATATTTGAGCGGTAAATACCACACTTTAGCCCAAACGTTACGCTATAGATTGGAAGGGAAATAATTTCCCGAAATAAATAACGCTTGTCACATCGGTCAATCGACCCTCTCCGTGGCAGGCGTTTCATTTTACTTAAAGGAGACGATGAGAATGGCGGGTAAGCAAGGCGAACAGCGCGAATCTATCGAAGAATTAGCAGAAGAAACGAACAAAAACGGACAGGTAACGATGAAGATCGGCTTGGACGTATCGGAAGCCCTAACGGGACTGAAAGCAGTCGAGCGCCAGGCTAAGGCGGCTAAACGGGCTGTTGCGGAGTTGGAAGACGGCAGTTACGCCGTTACTCGAAGATGGGACGGAGAGGGCGGAAAAGATACGGATTACGTATACAATTATCCGCTAAATATTCCGAAGCAACTGTCCGACTACTCGACGAAAGAGCTTGCGGATGAGTTGGCGAAGCGGGAAGGCATCGAAGAATTTGAGGTCAAGCCTCATGAAGGATACGCAACGATTGCGTTTTCAAACGGATTAGATGTTAGTAATATGCTCCGCGTTGACGGACCGGCTAGAATCGTGGTGAATCGGGATTGATTTATAATCTTGAATTTCTCGTCGTGCTAGGCGTATTACTTATCGGAACAGGAATCGTATTAGATATTCGAAAGTATCGCGGAGGTGACGAAAAATGAGCAAATCGAGCGAAGCACGCATCTTATTCGAGAATATCTACGAACTTATTGGGCGATACAACAAGGCGCTTGACGAATCTGGTCATTCTCCGGAATACGCTCCGAAAGAGGTGGCCGATCAGATACTCAGTTTTTGCGAGACTCGCGATGTTACACACGTATCACTAATGAATCACTTAGATGAGGGCGTAGAAGGCTACGGGAAGCATACGACATTTATTATTCGGCTGACCGATAAAGGAAGTGACGGAGAATGATCGATAAATTTATGAATGCCACGACGGAAGAACTGTTGGCGGAGATTGAACGCAGACAGAACGAGCTATCGAAATACACTGCGGAAGAATTAGCGAATGAATTAGCATCTCGTAAAGGCACCGAAGATTTACGGTGCGAATATGGCGGAACCACTATTGATGTATACGCACCTAACATGCAGATAGCGGACTCCATGGTTGGTGGTGTTCGTATTGTAATAATTCCGGAGGGTGTCGATAAATGAGCGAAATATATTACGGTGAAACTGCTAGGCGCAAACGTATCGATGAGTTACGTAAGAGCGCGATGAAGCGTGGCAGATGTACGAATAGCTGCTGTAATCGTGAGGTATCGGTGAATGTGCGGAATGACTTCGACGGAGATGCGTTATTAGAGCGGGTATCTTCATACCTAGCGAAAGAATCCGCAAGGGTAATGCGGAGATTATAGCGATAAATTAACGGAACAAAACGAAACTTGGGCGACGAATGTGCCGGGTGAGCAGCGTGTTGTACGGTATGACATATGACGAGTACCGTGATTATGTTTACGAGTGTCACGCGAAAGCAAACGATAAGTTAACGGAGGTTGGTTAAGTGAACGAAAAATTTTACTGCTACTCTACGACTCTTATGCATTTCTTGAAGGCTAACGGAATCCGCTACGATTATACAACGCTGCATAACCGGACAGGCAACCGCATGTGGGTGTTCGAGCGTAACGATCAGCTGCGGACATTGCTTGACGAATATGACGAAAGAAAAGCGAAAGCCTTGCGATAAGCAGGCGAATTAGTTAACGAGGGAGACGATAGTGAATGCAGATGAATGATCGTTTGACGGACGAACAAATCGAAGCACAACGCCAGAAAGACGCATTGCTTAGTGGCGATAAAGGATACGCACCAATACCGCATTGGATATACCGCGAGTTGCTACCGGAGCTTAAAGATAAATATGACGGACAGACTGCGAGAGATTGCTTAACGCTATATATGTACTGTCACGCATATGTTAACGGGCAGAGCGGCGGATCTGCGTATTTATGGGCATATCCGAATGTATCGCAGATTAACGCCGATACCGGCATACATGGCGACAGGATAAAGAAGCTATTCGATATATTGACGAGTGAAGGCGTGATGGTTACGCGGAGGATTCCGTGGTACGGGCATTCGAAGAAAATGTACATGCCGTTGTACGAACGCCGAAAGAATAGCGGAGGCTAGTCGATAAGTCCCAAATTCCTATGAGCGGGATTTAATCAATTCCCGTTGGTGGGATTTAATCAATTCCCGTTGGTGGGATTTAATCAATTCCTATGAGCGGGAATATAATAATAACGAATTAACAAGAACGAATTAATAAGAATAATAATTGCGTCCATTTTACAAAGTACGTAAAATAGACCGCCGATAATATACCTAATACTTATATATCTTATTCGGAGCAAAGAACTTTATAAAAGAAAACAAGATACGCCTGATTCCCGCTGCTGGGAGTCGGGCATTTTACATTTACGAAAGGGTGACGATACATGAACGAAGAACAGGAAAAACGCCACGATATACTTATCGATAACTTACGAAAAGCTACCCGAGAATATTACGACCTTACCGATGAGTATTCTGATCCAGTCGAATATATGCCGATTGAAGAAGCGAAGGATTACGCATTTAGAGCGGTTAGGAAAGGGCAGGAATTCCACGTATCAAATATCGTTATTTACCCGGAGAAGGACGGGCATACGGCGATTATACGATTTACCGATAAGTAAACGAAAGGAGGCGCTAATATGGCGAAACTAAACGAGAAGCAATACGCAGCTATTGCGATATTATCTTTACCGAATAAAGGCGGAATGACTTACGAGGAGATTGCGGAAGAGGTCGGAGTCGACGTTAGTTCTTTACGAAGATGGCGCAATGATGACACGTTTAATAACGAACTGAAACGGACAGTCATGCGGAATACCCTCGAAAGGTTACCGGATGTAATGGCGTCAGTACCCGATCATATTATCAACGATGGTAATGCGGCCATGTTCCGTACATTCCTGCAGGCTCACGACTTACTTACGGAGCGACAAGAGGTTACTACGAAGGATAACGGTGCAGCTGATGTTAACGATATGAAGGCGCAAATTGAAGCGTTTAAGGCGAAGCAGAAGGCGGAGGAACAATAGGCCTATCGCTTATATGCCGTCCATATATCGCCCTATATAAGAAGGAACTGGCGTGGTATATTCGGAGGCTATGCGCTATTGCAAGCGGGTAAGGTACCAATTACCAGGCGCGCCCTTCCTGCGCGTGACCCCGCCAACACTTTCGGCACTGGCGCCATGATCGTACTATATGCGGCTATACACATATACTCGCAGCCATACCGTAGGACTAGCGATAAGAATGGCGGTATATCAACGTTCTTATTCGATGTATAAAGATAATGATATCGTACACTTCCGATGATGCCCGTAAACCGCGGTATATCAACGTTTTCATATATCGCTAGTTTACATAATGCATGTTATCGGAAGTAACTCCGGTATATTTATACGAAATTATACGCAAGTCGGAGCAACACCGCGAACCAGAATAAGGGGGGGCGGTAGTCAAAAATTCATCGCCGTCGCCAGGCGGACTTTAAATCCGGATATCAAATTTTCACTTTGGCCTTTCGCTAATCCAGCGGAGGCCTTTTCGCATTGTCCTAGCGCACGCAAATCGCGCCATTCTAGCCGTTTTATCGGCGCTAACCCTACCGGACATCCAAACGTCTCACAGGCGCCTGTATGACGCAATAAAACGATGCTCAACGAACCCTAACGGAAAGGAGACGATGCTTATCGCTTGGGTTAATAACCGATGGATTAACGAAGTGGAGCGCGCTGACCTTATCGCAACCTATTCGGAATACCTCGCAATGCTTGACGCTGAGTATCCGGACATGGACGCGATGCCTACCGAAGTAATGGCGGACTACATCGAGCGAGCCACCGAATTGGAAAGACTGCGGCGGATCCATCGCTGCGAATCGGATCAATTAGAGTTTGCGCTAGAGTATTTTTCGGAAGCGCGGAATCCCGGCAATGACGGGAACTGGGACGGATTTGACGTAGAGAAAGCGGAAGATGCTCCGGAGTTTCACAAAGAGCTCACCGGAATAATGAATACTGTTTCGACGAAGCAAGTTAATGCGAAGATTGCGGCAGCAGCGCCGAGGTCACACGGTAAGTCGACATGGCTATCGAAGGGGTTCCCGGTACATGAAGTCGCGTATAGAAAACGCAAGTACATCATTATCATATCGGAGACACCTTCCGTTTCTAAAGCGAACATGGAGTGGATCCGTAATCAACTAAAATTCAATGATAAGCTTCGTCAGGACTTCGGTCCACTCCTTTCTCCGAAGGATCAAGCTAACATCCAAGATAACTCCGAATCATTCATCGCTTGGCATCCGGAAGGTGATCGACGGAAACAATTGGCGCTGGTTGAAGCGGCTTCCACCGGTCAGGCTTTACGTGGTCGAAACTGGAACGGATCGCGGCCTGATTTAATTATATGCGATGACTTAGAAGATGCGAGGCCCGGCGGAAATGCTAGTACGCAGGAACAACGAACAAAACTTCGCGATTGGTTCTCTCAGACGGTAATGCCGTTAGGGGATCCGAAAGGTAGGCGGACAGCCTTCGTTGTAATGGGAACGACCGTACATGTATCGAGCTTGCTAATGCACATACTGCACGAACGTTCCGATTTTCAGTCGAAGATATATCGAGCCGTTATACAAGATCCGGTTAATACCGAGCTTTGGGAACAGTGTCGCGAAATTTATATCGAGCGCGAGAATCCAAATCGAAAAGAAGATACTGAGAAGTTTTATAGAGATAACGAAGAATCGCTTCTCGAAGGTTCCAAGGTTCTTTGGCCGGAAGTACAGCCGTTGCTTAAGTTAATGATGTGGAAGTGGGATAACGGATCGAAGGCATTCAATACGGAGTATATGAACAATCCAATCGATGAAGAATCTATGATTTATAATCCGGATACATTCACTTACTACAACGTTATCGATACTTCCTCGGAAGACTTCTTTATCAGCATGGGAGTCGACTTTGCCTTCGGTCGCCAAAACGGAGACTTCTCGGCTATTGCGGTCGTTGCTCGACACAAAGAAAACGGAATTATTTATGTTGTCGATTCGTTCGTTGAGCGGCTGCCTGTCGATAAATTTTTCGAGGTAGTAGTCGACCGAGTTATGGAATGGCAACCAGATGTTATCGCAGCCGACGCCAACGCAGCACAAGAATTCATGGCGAAACAACTAGGAGACGATTTACAGAAGCAGGGCTATCCAGCATCCACTCGACTTAAGCAGATAAAGAACCGAACGAAGAAAGAGCTCCGGATAGAAGCGATGAAGCCCGACATAGAAAACGGGACAATACGATTCCACCGTAAATTCTCACGTATGCTAGAACAATTTGAGCGATACGACGGACGCGGGGGCTTTTTTGATGACGCAATAGACAGCTTGAACATGGCGGTAATGACGGCAGCCAAGTCTTCTCGAAGAAAAGGCGGCACAGTCGGCACTTACCGATACTAAACGAAAAATAACGAAAGGAGGCGGTACCCATCGCATATGATCCGAATTTATTTTCAGCGCTAGTATTTACGCACCCGATGCAAGTTGCGCTAGGTGATGCAGAATTCCAGCGCATCATCGATGAAACGGCGCTTTACCGACGTTACGAAGGTGACCTTACCGTATGGACGAATTACGAAAAGCCGGCGGACATAGATTATGATCCGGCACAGCTCGTTATGAATTACACGCGGAAAATGATCGATACCATCGCGGCATGGCAATTCGAAAAGGAGCCGAAAGTTACAGTCAAGCCGGACGTGCTCGATGACCCAGCGCTAATGGTACAGCCTGGCTATACGCCAAGCGCCGAACAGCAGACGGAAAACAGTCGCGCCAAGAAGAAGGAGCGGCTACTTCAGTGGGTATGGGACGATAACCGGATGCACGAAAAGCTTCTAGCGGCGGCAAAGGACCGGGCTATATCGCGAACGGGCGTATATGCTCGACTTCATTACGATACTCGACGCGGTGGACTTAAGATACTATGGCATCCATCTACGGAAGTCATCGCGGTACACAACGAATGGGACGTCGATGAATTGGACGAGGTTCATTTTATCGCGTACCTGGACGAGGAGCAGACTCGACTCTGGAAGCTATCGTACTATCTCGTATGGAAGGGCGACGAGGCCACCGGAGGATATGACTGCGAGATTGAAGAGGCGGTCTATAACGAGGAGCTAGCCGTAACGGAGAAGCGAGTCGAACGCCAGTCGATGGGACTCGATTTCATCCCGGTCGTGCATGTGCCGACGGATAAGTTAACGGGGAGCACCGCAGGTTCGTCCGAATTGGAGCAGATGCTTGACGTAGCAGACGAGATTGATCGCAAGCTGTCCGACTACAGTGACGCCATTAAATTCGAGATGTTCGCTATTACGTTATTGAAGAACGTCGAGATGGACCCGAAGAAGCCATTCCGAGTGTCACCGAGCGCAATATGGGATCTCGGTGAAACGGACAAGGACGTAGGGAATCCGGAAGCAACTCGTCTAGAGTCCGGCTTCAAGTTTAAAGAGGCGATCGAATCGTATCTTGACCGAATGTACAAGGCATTACATGAAAAGTCCGACGTACCTATCGTTAATACGGCGGATATGAATACCGGCGGGATCAATGACATGGCGGTTCAATTGCTATTTTCGAAAATTATTTCGAAGACACAGCGAGCTTGGGTCGTATGGCAATCGAGGTTACAGTTACTTAATGAATATATTCTCCGGTATATGAAGGCCCGCCAGGAGCATCCGAGATTTAAGTACGACAAAGAGTGGTTGGCGGAAGTTGACGAGTATTATGATAGCAAAATCGTATTCGGATTGCCATTGCCGCAGGATCAGCAGGCGCTAATCGAACAACTTAATCTCGAAATCACAAGCGATATGGAGTCGATTAAAGGCGCCATTACACGAAGCGGAAAAGATAATGCAGAGGTTAAATTTATGGAGATTTTAGCCGAGCGCAACCTTATTCGAGACACCACACGACAGGCTACAGACCCTTATCGGGATGTTGTGGAGCGAGAACGGATGGAAGAAAACGAATTATACGAAGATGATGAGTAATAGCACTTGTCCAACGGCATGACGTTAAACTGCCGGTTCAGCTATTATTCGCAAAACCATAGTCGACGGACTTTAAACGGCGGAGGTAAAATTATGCTTAAACGATTGAATTTACAGTTTTTTGCGGATCAGGAACCGGAAGATAAAACGCCGGAACAACCCGAAGCAAAGGACGATACCACAACGGCTGCCGAGCCGGAAAAAATACCGGACGAAACGAATCAAGCCGGAAAGACGTTCACACAGGCGGAACTCGACGAAATTATAGCTAAACGGCTAGAGCGCGAGAAGGGTAAAAAGAAAGAACTCGAAGACAAGCTCGCCAAGTTAGCGGAATACGAGAAAGCCGAAGAGGAACGCAGGAAAGCGGAGATGTCCGAGGTTGAGCGGCTACAGGCCGAGTATGAAGAGGCGCAGAAGAAGCTACAAGAATACGAGGAGTCTTCGAAACAAGCGAAGGAGCAGGCGGAAAAGCGCATTATCGAAACTGAGATCAAAAGTATCGCCCGATCATTAAATGCGAATGACCCCGACGATGTCCTTGCGTTAATTGACCGATCAAACATTACGATTGACGAAAACGGCAATGTGACGGGAGTTAACGAAGTACTTTCGGCATTTAAGGAGGCGAAACCGTTCTACTTCAAGCAACCTATCGGAGCTGACGCAGCAGGCGGAAGTAACCCAGGCAAGAATCCGTCAGCGAACGAGTTGACGGCAAAAGAGAAGGAATTAGCAGAGGCGAAGGAAGCGGCGAAGTCCAATCCGAGATTGATCGGCAGGGTGACGCAATTGTATAACGAGGTTCTTCAACTGAAAAAAGGAAAGTAATTCAGTCGCCAAATGGCGGCTTTTTAATTACAAAAAAAACAAAATTAAAGGGAGAAATGACAAATGAGTAACGTAGCAACTACTTATGATTTTCAACAGCAAGTAAGACAGATGGACGCCAATGTGGATCTTATCCTAGCGAAAGCGCCTGTACTTTTCGGCTTGATCGGAACCGGCGAAGCACTTATGCAGACTAAATTCGAATGGCAGAATGATTACCTAAACAGCGATACTGGCGAGGCGGCAGCAGCAGTTGCAGCGGACGCAACAACTTTCGCTGTTAAAGAAGGCGACGGACGTAAATTCACAGTTAACGCGCTAGTACAAAACGGTCTTGAGGTACTGAAAGTTACGGCCGTTGATGGCGATCAGCTAACAGTACAGCGCGGCTATGACGCAACGGAGCCGGAAGCAATCGAAGCTGACGGAGAATTGAAAGTGATCGCGCGCCCACGTCCGGAAGGAGAAGAAGCGTTCCGTCATAACGAGATTAACGATCGTATCGTATCTTTCAACTACTCGCAAATCTTCAGCCGTTTCGCGAAGGTTTCTCGCACGCAGCAGCAAGTTAACACTTATGGCGTATCTAACGAGCTTGATTACCAAGTTAATCTTCGCTTGCAGGAGATGATTCGCGAAGTAAATAACACACTAATCTTCGGCCGTAAGTACCAAGGCGCGGGTGACACAAACCCTCGTACAACTGGCGGACTATTTGCATTCGCGCAAGAACAAGGTTCTGCTAAGTTCGATATGGGCGGAAACGAAATTTCTGCTAAAGGCCTTAACGACGCAGTTGAGGAGACGTTCAAACGCGGCGGCCGCGTAAATACTATCGTATGTGCTCCAAACGTTGCCCGTCAGATCACTAAGCTAGGAGGAGATACAATCCGTACAACTCGCGGAGAAACAACTGCGGGATATCAAATTCTCTCCTTCGTATCCGATCTTCCTGGCGGCACAGTATCCAGCGTCGTAGTTGACCAAAATATGCCGAAAGATCGCGCGCTATTGCTTGACACAAATAACGTTAAGGCGCGATATATGCAAAACTTCTACGACCAAGATGCAACTAATCCGGGCGCAGACTACTTCGCTCGTGTTATCCGTGGTGAACTTGGCTTCGAAATCAAGAACGCCAAAGAATCCATCGCGGTTCTTTCTAACATCTCCAAAACAATCAGCTAATTAAGGCGCTCCTAGCGAGCGCTTTTTTCTTATAAAAAGTAAAGGAGCGATAGAATGGCTTTATCAAAACAGGACGTACAGAGACTCAATATGTCTATGCCGGTCGCTAATGATGTAAAGCTAGGCGACCTGCTTAAGTCGCTTGAATCTGCGGGCGGTGCCGAGGTATCCGTAGCGTGGGCAGACGTCAAAAATAAACCTTCGACATTTCCTCCGGCAACTCATACGCACGCCATCGCAGATATCACGAATCTGCAGACGACGTTGAACGACAAGCTGACGGCTTCTAAAGCTGCAACGCAGGCAGATAGCACGGCGGCGGACGTAGCGGGACTAGTGGCGGACTTCAACGCGTTGCTTGCGAAACTTAAAGATGCGGGGATTATGAGCTAATGGCGAAATATCAAGCCATCCCGAATTACGAATATATTCGTCCCGGTCTGCTAGTGCAGTTCAGACCGGATGGCATGTACGAGACTAGGGACGAAAAAGAAATTGCGGCTTTGGATTCAGCAGCCCCGTTTATCAAGCTAGTTGACACGCCGAATATCGCCGAACCGGAGCACGTTGGCGGCGGATATTATTTGCTGTCCAACGGCGAAAAAGTAAAAGGCAAGGAAGCGGCAATCGAAGCGGAAGCCAAAATCAAAAAATAACGGAGGTGACGCCATATGGCGGTTCAGAACATAGAAACCTGGCTAAAGTCTCGACTAGAAGGTGTCCCCGGCGTCACTGATGAAAAGATCGCCGTATGGGTCATCGAAGCTATTTCGGAAATGGGCTATCTCTCGGACGACCCGAACCTGGATGATAATTCAGCATTCCATTTAGCGTTATCATACGCATACGAAAATGCGTCGCAAACCGAAGCGGGCGCTTTCCGTTTCACCGACAAGGATCAAACCGTAGATAAGACGAACGTATTCGAAAACTATCGGACGCTGGCGGCGATGGCGCGCAAAGACTACCGAAAAGCTAGGCGTAGAGCCAGGGGCGGCCAGTATCACGTTAGGCGGGCGGACGAGCGCGGCGAGGCGGATGAACGATGACTGAGGCGGAAATGAACGAACAAATCCAGGCGGAATCGGAAGCGACTGTCCATTGGATTGAAGTAACGCTCGTCGCATATGCCATCGCACAATTCGGAGCTACCCGGCTGCAGGTTAACGACATTTTAGCGGACTTCGCGAAACAGGACGGAACAATAGCAGATAACCGCGTCCTATCGCTACTCCGTAAAATGGACGAAATCGACGCCGACCTCCGGCGCATTGGCGAAGAAACGATCAGCGATGTTGTGACACGCGTATCCGAGCGTCAGGTTAAAACGATAGCAAAGGCGTTGAGGCCGTTCGGCGACGAAATCAAAGAAAAGGCGGTCGTGCGCGAGACGTTGAAGTACGTCAAGGCCGGCGCATTCAGTAACGATATGCCGTTGTCGAAGCGAGTGTGGGGCGTATCCGGCGGAATCACAGATAGGTTGCGGACAGAATTGCGTCAGGGCATAACGCGCGGCGAATCCGTCAATCAGCTACAGAAGCGGGTGCGCGGCGTATATGACGCGGGCACATATCCGATTAGGCGGCTAGTTGTAACGGAAGGGAACGTAGCGCAGCGGAAAGTGACGGCAGAATCGGCGAAACGGTCGAGAGTTGTCGCGGGCTTGCGTATCACCGACCATCCGGGCCATGCGAATCATACGGAGCACCGTTGTTACGAGATGGCGCGCGAGGATAGTTACGGACTTGGCGTTGGCGTTTATCCGGTCGACAACGAGGAAGTATTGAAGCCGCATATTCAATGCACTTCGACGCTGTCCTACGTTTTGAAAGACGAGGTGACGCAGGTTGCTTAGCGAAAAGGATATCGCATTTATCAAGCAAGCTAACGAAGACATCCGTATTAATCGGCAATATGAAGTTACGCTGCATTGGATCGAAGTGGTTCCGGGCGAAGCGGACCCGTGGACCGGTCAACCCACCGAAGCTACGCAGCAGCCGAAAGAAATCGAAATACAAGCGGTCGTTACCGAAGTTTCCGTAGGCTCAACCGATGCGGAGCGCGAATTGCAATCCGGCATTCTCGTTGAAGAGGGCGACATTATAGTCGATGTTCTGCTCGGCGCGCTGCCCGTTGACTACCGGAAAATAACCTCCGTTACGTACGACGGCGAGGATTACGAAATAGTCGGCGCAGACAAACTCGGACTAGGCGGCTATAACCGTGTCGAAATGGTCGGGAGGTTGCGTAATGGCTAGAAGCAGCGTAAAGGCGGAAGGTGTCCGTCAGCTAATGGCGGAATTAAAGCAAATCGGAAGAAAAGCGGAGGATATTGCGGACGAAGAGGCGGAGAAATTCATTCGGAATGTGGCGAGTGATGCTTCGAAGATGGCGCCGGTCGATACCGGTAAGCTTTCGAACTCCCTGCCGGCGGGCGTCGAGCGCGAAGGGTCCGGCATATGGGTCATTCGGGACGGCACCGACTATACGCTCGTCCAAGAATACACGCACAAGACGAAAAAAGCGTTCATTCGGACGGCCGTTTGGGATAACGAAGGACCAGCGGAAGCAAGTATCCGAGCACGCTTCGCGAGAGAAGGCGAATAGATGCAGAACGAAATAGGTTACGCATTGACGCGGCACATTGGCGACCGGACCGGCGTGAAGGTAGTTCAGATATTCGACGGCATTAGTTTGCCGACGGAAAAGCCGTTCGTCACGGTCGAGGCGCTCGCCAATGCCGTTACTAAAGTATCGAAGCAGCGCGAATCAATGCGGAAGACATACCGATTCCAAATCGGCTTGTATGCGAAATCATTATCGGACAGGAACGCAAGGCAAGACGAGCTTGAACGCTTGTTCCTATTCGAAAAGTTTCCGTTATACCAGAATCCGAGCCAGCCGGCTACGGGTTCTTTTTTAGTGGACTTAATTAACGCGACGCCGATACCTTCGGACAAATTGGAGGACGAGAACACGAAATTTCGAGTCTTTTTCGATATCGAGGTAACGACGTATTTACGAAAATAATAATTAGGGGGACGACATAAATGGCAGCACCGGAATACAGCGGCGAAGAGATTCTATACCTTGTCGGAATTGAGGACGAAACAACAGGAACAGTAACAGACGTTCGCGCTTTTAACCAGACGGACGGATCAACTTCTATCAGCGCGGACTCCATCGATCTAGATACGAAGGACAAATCCGGATCATCTTACGGCCGGGTATCGCAGACAGTTTCGATGGAAGGCGTTCTTACACAGGACGACCCCGCTATCGACTTCTTGAAGCGAGCAATCCGTCGTAAAAAATTCGTACGTATCACAGAAGTAAATACGCGCACGCTCAAAACAGAGACGGGCCTGTATATGCTATCAACTTTCGAACTAACTTACCCGAACAGTGATAACGCAACATACTCCCTTGAAGGCTCCCTTTCCGGGGAAGTTACAGAAGGTACCTTAACAGAAGTACCGGAAGGCGCGCCGGACGAAGTGTCCGAAGCTCCTGCAGAACCGACTGAACCAACAGTTTAATACGCGATAAATCTTAGGGCGCTCTAGCTGGGCGCCTTTTAATTTAGAAAATAAACGGAGGTAATAACATGCAACGTTTCAATATAAAAGGCGAAGAACACGAAATTAAACTAAATTTGGATGCGATCAAATACTTAAGCGGGCTAAATGAGGGAGCAGCGATGGCCCTTATCGGTAAAGCACTCGTCGGCGATATCGAAACTTACGAGAATATCATCTACGCAGGCCTATTCCATACGGGCAAAGGATTCACGAAAAAAGACGTACAGGCGGAAATCGAAAAGGCTATCGAAGAAGAGCGCCTTGACCTGGATGAAATTAACCGTACCTGCTACGCCGTAGTAGCGGACAATTTTTTCTACAAGAAGACAGTGGAGAGGATGTTCAAGGACGATCCGAAAGCGAAAGCACAAATCGAGAAGTTGATGAGATAGAAACGTATATCCGTCACGGCTGGCGGTACCTGCGACTAAGGCCGAAGGAAGTCCTCGAAATGACGCCTCGCGAGTTTACGATTGTCTGCGAAGAGAACGTAGAGCGGACGCATGATGAGCGGGAGCGGATGGCGCTTCAGGCGATATATAACGCGGCTGCCAGTAACGGAATCCAGGAAGGCTCGAAGAAGAATCCGAAAACAAGGCTTCCGGAGCTTAAGGAGCTTTATGACCGGAACTATCAGAATAAGGCGGAAGAGGCTTCTAAAGTAGCGGAAGAGACGCTGCGAAAGCAACAGGAAGCGGCGGATTGGCTCAAAAACTTCGACCTTTCCAAAATCTAATCTCCGAAGAAAGGAGGTAATGGCTTGATAAGAGATATTCTCGTAAAAGTAGCGGTAGATACGACGGAATACGTTAACAAAATGACCGCGGCAGCCAAGCGCGCCAGCAAATTCGGTAAGGATGTCGAAAAGGTATCCGTACAAATAACGGATGCGATGGCGGGCATTAATAATGCGGCGGGCACGGCTTCGGATGCGATGGAGCAGATGGGCGATACAGTCGGAGATACGGCGAAATCTTTCGCAGATGCAACGAAGTCACATCGAGAAATGATGCGTAGCTTCCGGAACACGCCGGAGTATAAGGAATATCGTGCGCTAAATAACGAGCTTAAGATGATGCGCACGCAGATGGAACTCGTCAACATGCGCGGCATGATGCCGTTCCGGAAGCAGATGATTGGCGTCGAGAAGCAGATGTTCGGACTGGCGCAGCAGATGGGGTCCTATACGAAATCCAACCGTGACTTCATGAACGAGGTGACTGCGTTAGGTGCGGCGCATAAAAAGGCGACCGACGGCATGATTAATAATAACCGATTACTTGGCGCCTCCCTCATTCAACAAGCGGGTAGGTTTCGGACTATGACGACGCAGGCTCAGCGAATCAGCGAAAACTATGACCGGATGGGCAACGCGTTATACAACATAAATAAGCCGGGCCTACAAGTTGCTAATACGCTCAATAAAATCGCGAATAACGGTAAAGCTGCCGTAGTTGCTTTGCGTATGCTCGGTCCTAACGCCAGTATGAAGCAACTTAACGATCAGGTGCAGTTAATCAACCGAGGACTTGCGCGGTTTCAACAAGTGGCAATAGCGGCGGCAGTATCCGGAGGGTTGCTTTACTACGCGTTAGCTCGTGCGGCACATGGACCTGACCCGTCGAAAGTGTACGAGCAGCAGGCGGATGCACTGGCGGAATATGCGAAAGCCGTAGAGGACCGGACTAACGAGATTATGAATACGTGGGACACCTTCGAAAATATCCAATTGGATCATACCGACGGCGCCCAGCTAACGAAGAACCTCGAAGAGCAGGTCGATACGCTCCGGGATTGGCGCAAAAATCTCGCATCTATTGCGGAGCGCGCAGGCGAAGACTTTGCGACTAACCTATCGGAAATGGGTCCTGATGCGGCGAAACATGTCGCAGAGATTGCGGAGATGTCCGACCCGGAGCTTGATAATTACGTTAAGCTATTCAACGAAAAATTCAAGCTTGCTCGATCGCAGGCTGAAACGGAACTCGAGGAACTCAAGAAAGCAACAGATAAAAAAATAGCTGCATTAGCAGAAAGCATTAAACCTTTGGGGAAGGCTTGGCTGAAATTCAAAGGCGTATGGGCGGAAGCTTTAAAACCTATGGTCGAATCTTTCGGGATGGTTGCGACAGCAGTCGTTAAAGCGGCGACAGCAGTAGGAAAACTTATCGTAGCCTTTAACGATGCGCATCCGGTACTGGCGCAAATGATTCAGTCGGTTATTATGTTAGTTCCGTTGCTGACGCTGATCTTGTCGCCACTTGCAATTGGTATCGGACTTATCAACGGGTACTCGGCAGCGTTCGGATTCTTATGGACCATAATCGGACCGTTAGTTACCGGTCTTGCAGCGATGTCTACAACGGTGTGGGCTGTAGCGGCTGCTATCGTAGCGGTAACGGCGCTCGGTATCTACTTGTACCGAAACTGGGATCAGCTTAGTCAACAGGCTATAGCATTCGGACAGAATTTGGCTGCACTCGGCAAGTACTTCTGGGCTATTATCGAGGATGGCGACGAGCTGAATGATTGGTTCACGCATTTGCCGGATAGCTGGAAAGGATTCGCAGCTAAAGCGGGAGCAGTCATCGACTCGGTACGTAGCAGCATCCTGAATTTCGTCGATACCGTAGTAACGCAGACTCCGAGAGTAGCGGCGGCATTCCTCGCCATGTTGCCGGAGCCTGTTCAGGCGGTAATTCAGTCCGGGATCGAAGCTCTAGCGGGCTTTGTTGAGCGGCTAAAAACGGTATTCAACGACGCTATAGCGGGAGACTTCAGCAGTCTCGGCCAGCTAGTCGCGGACATAATCCCGACTATTGTTGCGGCGCTTGTCGGAGGGCTTCCGGGCTTGCTGATCGCCGGGTCACGTTTCCTGCCGGCAATCTCCGAAGGCATCACGAGCAATATTGCTTTGATTTCCGAAAAAGCCAACGAAATCATTTCGACATTGCTAACGGGGATTACGACGTACCTGCCGATAATTTTGCAAGCGGGCGTGCAACTTATTCAGACGATACTAAACGGAATTGTAACGGCACTTCCGTTGGTGATCGAATCGATAACGACGCTCATAACGTTTATCCTGACGACACTTGCCGAAAATCTGCCGTTGATACTCGAAGCGGGCGTAACGATTCTGACGACGTTGTTGCAGGGATTGGTGACGGCGCTGCCGGTAATCATCGAGGTTGTAACGACATTGATTTCGACGATTACGATGACGATCGCAGCTTTGCTTCCGTTAATAATCCAGGCGGGGATTGAGCTTTTGGTCGCGCTAATCAACGGAATTGTCCAGGCTTTGCCTCAGATAATCGAGACGGTGATGACGTTAATTACTACGCTAATTTCGACAATTGTCGAATTGCTGCCGATTATTATTGAGGCTGGGATCCAAATCGTGACTGCGCTAATTAACGGACTTGTATCGTCGCTTCCACAGATAATCGACGCGATACTACTGCTAGTCACTTCGCTAATTGACGTAATCGTGCAGAATTTACCAATGATTATCGACGCAGGTGTTCAGATATTGCTTGCCTTAGTACAAGGAGTAATTGATGCCTTACCTCAGCTTATCGATGCGGCGCTATTGCTAATCATTAGTGTTGTTGGCGCAATCATCGACAATTTACCGCAAATCCTAGAAGCAGGCGTCCAGTTATTGCTCGCGCTAATTGACGGAATCATCCAGATTATACCGGAGTTAATCAGTGCAATCATCGAGATTATCGGCGTAATTATCGATACTTTGATCGACCATCTGCCGGAATTACTCGAAATGGGCGGCGAGTTGATACTAGCGCTTATTGACGGAGTCCTCGACTTGCTTGGCGATGTCGGTAGCGCGGCCCTAGATATTGGCGGCGAAATCCTCGACGGAATCGGTAGTATTATCGGCGATATGGTGAGTATCGGCGGAGATATTATCAACGGGCTTATCGAGGGTATCCAGTCAATAGACCTCGGCAGTGTTATCGAGGGGCTGGCCGATAAAATTCCAGACTGGATTAAGAAGCCACTCGGAATTCACTCGCCTTCTCGCGTAATGGCGAAGGAAGTCGGGCGTTGGATACCGCCGGGCATTGGCGTAGGTATGACTGACGCAATGGGTTCCGTATTAAAATCGGCGGAACGTATGGCGGACGAAATAACGTTAGCAGCCACGCCAACAATGCCGTCAATCGCAGCGCCAGATGTTCGCGGCTTCGAGCGGAGCATGAACGGACAGATGCGAATGGCTGCGGAAATGGTTAGCGGAAACGCAGCGTTCGAAGGCAATGCTCCAGTCGTTAACGTAGATGTACGAAACGATTGGGACGGCAACCAGGTACGTACGAAAGTTAATACGGACAATGCGTGGGATAGCCGAAAAGCACAACGTTATTAAGGGGGTGCGTTACTATCGACGTACTAATCGAAAGAATGAACGGTGAATCGATCAAGCTATCGGAGCTAGGCGTGGAGGTGCGCGACTTCCTCGTATCCTCCGTTACGCCGGAATATGATCGAGCAACTGTAACGGGAAGGCCGGGCAGTATCGAAAGAGGCGGGCGCTATGCTTCACGAACTATCGATATACCGGTCTATTTTAAAGCGGTCGACATACTCGACTACCCGTTCGTTCGCGACAAGCTTTTCTATTGGCTTGGCGGAATAGAGCCGGTGTGGCTGTACGAAGGTCGCCGGCCTTACCTCAATGCGGATTACAACGAGTATCTATACGGAAAGCGTTACTTGGCGAAACCGAGTGGCGCTTTTTCTTTTGACCAACAGGATATATACGGATTTTCCGACAGTATTACGTTTGAGTTGCACGATTTACCTTTCGGACAATCGACGGGAACAACACTTAATCCGTTCGTCGTCGGACAGACTGGCGATGCGAAAACGGACAACATATGGGCGCTAGGACATGCGGAAGTATTTCGGGACGACCTCCGATATAGTTTCACGGGAAACGGAACGTTCAACGTATACAACGGCGGAACCGAAGCGGTAAATCCTCGCTACATGCCGTTAGTTATCAAATATGCGGGCGCATCATCGAACTTGACGATAACGAACCGGACTAACGGAACGCGGTGGAAATTTAACGGAGATTCAACGGCAAGTCAGACGATTGTCATCGACGGTGTTCGGTCAATGCTCGGCGCTCAGTCGATTGTTCGAAATACAACGGGCGAGCTACTAACGCTAGAGCCAGGTGATAACGAAATCGTAGTAAGCGGGGCATCGGGCGGCACACTGACATTCGACTTCCGATTCTATTTCCGATGATTAATTGCGCAAGCAGGAAGGAGGCGGACAATGGCTTTTATTAGCGACTTAAACGGCAATGCAGAAATATTGACGGGCTATGACGGCATAACGAGGACAAGGCGCGTCAACGGCGAGCGAGAAATCGACTTTACACTTTATTTGACGGAACAGAACGAACATTACTTCCACGATATCGGCGAGCTATGGCGCGTCGAGCATGCGGGCAGAACGTACGTTATCGACTTGATTTCGGATGCTGCTGAGGGAGATTCGTATAGTCGGAAATTCGGCGCAGTCGACGAGTTCTTCTTCAATTTACGGAATGCCTATCGTTACGGAACGTATACTGGCTCGGCTACATTCAACGATATGCTAACGTTCATCCTGGATCGCACGGGATATACGTTTAATATACAAGGAACATTCTACGCGAGGTCCTTCGAAAACTTCGGCGATGATACGGTGCTGTCGTTGTTTACGGAGGCATTAGAACGATACAAATCGGAGTTCGAAGTACGCGATACGATGATTACACTCCGACCGAAAATCGGGAGTATAACGGACTTCCAATACCGCTATCAATTTAACCTTAATACGCTGACGCGCGAAGTGGATGCGATTGACTTCTCGACATATGGCGAAGGTTTCGGTAAGGACGGACTGCACGTTACGTATCGATCACCACTGGCGGACATCTACGGATTCTTGCAGGCTCCTCCGATAAGGGACGAGCGATTTACGAATCGGGACAACTTACTGGCGGAAGTGAAAGCAGGCGTCGACAACTCGCTGAAGATGAGCGTAGCATTTGATTTCGAAGATTTGCGCGCAGCCGGCTATCCGTACAGCGTTCCGAATGAGGGCGATACGGTTCTGCTTATCGACGAAAGATTCGAGGGCGGACTTGCGCTGGATACGCGGATTGTCGAGATTGTCGAGATGTTTGACGAAGACGATATCGTTCAGTCCTGTTCCGTAACATTATCGAACTTTACGAATTTCCAGACGCAAGAGAAGCGGATGCAAAACGCAACGAAGAAAATCGAACGGCTACTCGAAGGAAAAGAATCGATACCTTTCGAAGCGCTTGACGCAGAGTTGCGCCGTATGGCGGAAGCTATCTTCGCAACAGAATCGCAAGTCGAATATAACGAGAATGGAATCGTAGCGCGGACGAAAGATAATCCGAATCACATGCTCGTCCTAAATAGCGCCGGTATCCTCATCAGTACCGATAACGGGCAGACGGCGAGAATGGCGATAACAGCGGACGGGATAGCGACGGAGCTACTAACGGCAGGATCGATATACACGAATAACATTAAAATCGTCGGAGATGATACGGACTTTTACTGGGACGGCGAGGGGCTTATCGCAAGAAATCCGATGGATCGCGATAGGTACGTAAAATTAAATTCCGACGGCTTATTCATAAATTACGGAATGCTAACGGTGCGTGGCGAAGCTGGAACGGTAATTATCGACGGTAGATCGAATATGCACAAGATTCTTGCTACGGGCGTCGTACAGATGGAAACGGCAGCGGGCGACAATTACATTTCGACTTCCGTATATCACGGACTAGGGTATACGCCGGCATTCAGTTGCTATATGCAGGGAGACAGCACACAGCCGGACGAGAACGGAATGTCGTTCGTATTACCTCGTCATATTCTCGGCAGCAGTACCGGAAGCCTTAATCTGCTATCGCTAGTACGGGCGGAAGCTGACGCTAATCGGCTGTACCTTCGCGTACATCGAGCGAACGACTACGCGGCAGTCCTGCCGGCCAAAACGCTAACATTCCGATATTTCATATACAAGGAGGTCGCGTTCTAATGGTAATTGTTTACGAAAAAGCAACGGGAAATATCGTTTATACCGAAGATAACCGGATTACGCCGGCTATAGATTCGGAGGCAAGAACGAAGGCACTCGAAGAAGACGGACTGGCTTCGGTTGGGGTTCCGTATGAGCTCGGAGCGAGGGCGCTACAGTATCGAGTTGTTACGGACGAGAACGGAGAGTTTGCGGCGTTGCAGGAAAAGCGTGCGGCGGAATCTACAGAGAAAGAGGGCGAATAAATGGCTACAGCAGACGAGAATGTGCGTAATGGTATCGGGGTTGTAGGGTATGATTTTCGTGAGATGCGGAATGTAATAAATGCAAACACAACTTTCACTTATCAGTTGGCCAAGCAAACAAAACAGATTATTGCAGATGCAGGAGATAACAATGCTGAAATAGTGGCAGCAAGAACCAGTATTACTGGTCGGACTTTCCAAACGCTAGGCGATAGAGCAGATGCTCAAGAGTTCAAACTTGAAGAAAAGTTGAATAAAGGTTCTGTTGCCGTATCAGACATAGATAAAAATAAAGGAAAATTCGACCAAACCTACTTCACTGACGAGACTATAAAGCAATGGACAGGTACAGCGCCGGTGAATGCTATCCCTGCGGATAAATCAATAACAACCGAGAAGTACGCAGATAAATCATTAGGAATTAATGCGTTGAGTAACGACATTAACGCTTTTGAGGGTATTGGCGTAAGCGTGACTAGGACGAGTGATTTTGAAAATGCCTGGGGTTTAAAAGTTGTGTTGAACACTAGTGAAATTGATGTAACAAATAAAAATATCTCATACAACTTTGAATTTTTATCCGGAAGTACAAACGCAGATCAATTCTGGACTAAAATATATGTTACCGACAATGCAACCGCTTTTGGCCTACAAGACTATAGTAGCGATAAAATTAATGTATCCCAAAATATAATTTATCGCTATAATGCCGAATACTCTTCATTGAAAGACGGCAACTACGTAGTTATATTCCTATGGATGTCGGAAAAAGAGAAGATCAAAGCAGACTATTATTTCCGCAATCTGCTATTTAAAGTAGATGGAAATATTTATGTTCCAGATAGTTACTCTATATATAACGGTGTTGGAGATATTGAAAATGTAAGTCATACTCCTTCTCAAATACCTAATTACAAATCCTTGGCTGAAAACGTAACTTCCGGTATACAGGAGTTTATTGAATCAAAGCAAATAAAGTTTGATAATGGGTTTTATTATAAATCTAAAATAAATTCTCAAAACAACTTAATTCAACCGGCGCTAGTGTTTGACGCAACGGGTATTTCGTATGCGGTTGGAGCGAAAATGGTATTTTCTGCTGATGTAATTTCCTTATCAAACGCAAAACTAATTGATGAAATACGGTACTTTATTAACGCAAATACCACAACTGCTGATGATACCAGTGGTGCTCAACAATCTTATCAGTCATCAGTCAATTTCCCTATTTCAGCCAGTGAAATCACTACTTATAAGCAAGAAATAACTATTAATACTGTACAAAACGGTATTCATGTGTACCCCGGCATTGCCGTGAACGACGTTGACGACTTTGCAGAATTTGAATTTTTTAACGTTTCACTCACTATAGACGGTAAAGATGTGCCACTAGTTAGTACCACTGATATATACAGAAAAGCAGCAGATGGAACTTTTGAAGTTTATAGTGACGCTCAACCTGACAGTAATATCGCCACTGTGGGTTACGTTAGAAAAACCGTTAGTGAAACTATTGAAGAAAAACTCCCTTATGTACCTAATGTTGACAATTTGTACGGTAAAACGTTTGTACTGTTGGGAGACAGTAATGGGGCGGGCCATACCTTAGACTCAAGTCAAACATGGGCATACAAATTAGCTCGAAGAAATAGTATGACTTTAAAAAATTACTCCAAGAACGGGATCTGCTTGGGGGGTAATGGCAATAGTTATGGGGACAGCATGGTAAATAGCTACGTAAACATGGATAATGACGCTGACTATGTTGCCATATTCGGCGGAACAAATGACCAAGGAAGGGTTACGACACAAGTTCCAATAGGTGAGAGCACCGATCAGACAAAAGACACTTTTAAGGGATCTTTAAACATCTTATGTAATGGCCTAATATCCAAATATCCAAAAGCGAATATTTTCTTTATTACGCCTTATCATCTTGTTGGTAAATCTAGTGATTACGCAGATGCAATAATCGAGATATGTTCTAACTACAGCATACCTGTATTCGATAATTACAGAAAAGGCGGGGTTTACTGGGGGAATAGTGCTCAAACTGCTGCATTAACACTAGGAGATGGTATTCACTTAAACGAAGACGGTCAAGAATACGTTATGCCTAAGTACGAATCGTTTATGAGGCAATTATAAAATCATAAGGTAGTTGTAAAATGCATCCTTTTATTTTACAATGGATACAAATAAACCCAAGGGGTGCATTATTTGACTAGTATAGAGTACGGTTTGCTTTTCCTCATTGCGGTGATAGTCCTAAGATTTATTTACATTGTCAATAAAGAATATTATTCCAAAGAAAATCGAAGTGTTCGCAAGAAACTAAAATTAAGTACTTTCAAGCCTAACCAGCACACAAAGTGCGAAAACTGTGCTGGAACGGGTCAAGATGACTGGGGTAACTGTGTTAATTGTGATGGAATAGGGTTCTTCGAGAACGAATACAGGTATAACTAGACATCTTACTAGTATGTGCTATACTAATCTCAAAGCAGGCGAGCGGACTAGCTACCCGTTCTTTCGCTCCGTGGGGCGGCCTGCTTTTTGCTTTGCCCGAAATACCCACGGAATCACCTAAGAACCGAATACCAACGAACAGGCTCGCCAATCCCGGCGGGCTTTTTTATTTGCCACGGAAAATATGAACGGAGGTGCAACGGTGCCAGAAGAAGTATACGATATTTACGATGCCCGACGCGAAATCCGCGAAATCAAAGATGAGCTGCGCGAGTTCAAATCGACTTGGCGTCAGCGCGACGAAAAGAAAGACGAAAAGATCCAGGAGCTAACCGGGCGCGTCCAGCAAGTCGAATCCGACATTGCGGGCATACGCGAACAGCTCGGCGAAATAAAAGGCGATACCTCATGGTTACGCCGAACAATCACCGGAGCCTTGATAACCGCAGTAATCGGCGGAGTTATCGGGCTCTTTTTCTTTCTAATTCAGAACGGCGCAACTTAACGACCGACAACGGAGAGGAGGTGATACCGATGCAGGAACCGATTAAAACAACGAAAGCGATCCCGTTCTTCGAAGTTTACGTATGCCTTATCAGCGCTTATATTTCGGCGGTATTATTCATGTCCGATATCTTTGCGAAGGACAGCGAAGTTTACGCGAGCATGGCACGCTTAATGCCGCAAATGGCGTGGGGCGGAATCGCATTTGCTATCGCGCTAACAATGGCGCTAGGGCTTCTGTTGAACTGTCGATGGATTCGCGTATTCGGCTTAGTTACAGCGACGTTCCTTTACGTATTCTTATCACCGAACATCTTTTTAGATTTCCCGACAATGTCATCCGGTTTTTATCTAATTACGCCAATCATGTCGCTGCTATCGATATTCTACGTTCGATTTAGCGAACTATGACGGCAGAAAGCACGAAGTCTAACGAAATTAAACGGAGGTATGACGAATGAAATTCGATTGGAAAGCACGTCTTAAGAACCCGACATTCTACGTAACGATGGTGCCGGCGCTGCTCTTAGTGGCGCAGGTTGTCCTCGCTTGGTTCGGCGTCGATGTCGCATGGGACCTGATTCAAGCGGAAGCAATGAAGTTCATTAACGCAGTATTTGCGGTACTGACGATTCTCGGTATCGTAGCTAATCCGAAGAACCCAGGCATTAACGATAACGAAGGAGATGAACTGTAATATGGCGTATAAAGTAGCGATATGTGCGGGACACGGCGGCAATGGATCTACGCCAGGCAAGCGGACACCAGCAGGCGAGTACGAATGGAACTTCAATAATACGGTAGTCAACGCAGCTATTGCGAAGATGAAAGATTACGGAATCACCGTTCTACGTACGGACGACGCTTCCGGTAAGACTGACGTACCGTTGAAGACTCGTACGAATAAGGCGAACAACTGGGGCGCAGATGCTTACGTATCGGTTCACCATAACGCTAATACCGGTAAATGGGGCGATTGGACAGGCGTCGAAACGTACACGTATACGGGAAGTCAGCCGAAATCCGAGAAGCTAGCGAATGCCGTACATCCTCGTATCGTATCGGCGATGGGCTTGCGTGATCGTGGCACGAAGAAAGCGAACCTTCATATCGTACGCGAAACGAAGATGCCGGCAATCCTTACGGAAGGCGGCTACATGGATTCGAATATCGATATTAAGAAGATGCGCGACAATGCGGTACTTCGCAAGCAAGGCGAAGCTATTGCGGATGGCGTGGCGGAATACTTCGGAATTAAAGTAAAGGCGTCAGCTCCGACTAAGACGGCGACTTCTACAACGACAAGCAAGCCGAAACCGTCGTCAGCTAAAACTAGCAGCGCTCCATCTACGAACAAGTATCCGGCAGCTAAGAGCGGCGAAGGTATCGTCGATTATTTGAAACGGATCGGCGTTAATTCTTCGTTCTCTAATCGGGAGAAGTTGGCGGCTCAATACGGAATCAAAGGATATAAAGGTACGGCGTCACAAAATACGCAATTACTCGCGAAGCTTTCCGGAAGCACGAAGAGTGCGTCGACAACTGCAGCGAAAAAGGCCTCGACATCCACGAAAGCCTCCGGAAGCGCCATCGTTCCTTATCCGGGCAAGCTTATTCGAAAAGGCTCGAAAGGTAAGGACGTCGAAAGGATACAGCGTGCGGTAAACGTTAAAGCTGACGGCATCTTCGGATCCGGCACGGAATCAGCGGTCAAAGCGTATCAGAAGCGGAAAGGTTTATCTGCGGACGGTATCGTTGGCCCTGCGACATGGAACGTAATGTTTTAAGCGCAATAAAAAAGCTCGCCATATCGGCGGGCCCCTTTACATAATTTCAATATCGGTAATGAACGAGAAGCCTACGAAATTCAGGTCGTCTTCTTTATCACGCAGCTCAATGCGACGCATGTTCGGGTTCAGGCGCTCAATGACGCCGACCAACGTATGCAAGCGGTTATTGCCCCAGTAAGTAACGGTAACTTCCGACTTATATTCGGAGGCTTCACGCAGGATTCGCTCGATATCTTCGCGTTGATCCTCCGATAAGACAGGCTGCGGCACATCGTACTGCTTCGCCATCGACTTCTGCAACATAGCGATATGTTCCGGCATCATTAGCGACGTCCACTTCATCGTTCCTCGTTCGTGTATGTCTGTTCGTTTCGGCATATTGGCGTCCTCCTAATCGAATGTCTAGCGAACTAATGTTCGCGTATGAATTGATTATAACGCGGCTAGAATATTTATTCAATGGGTATATAGGATTAACGAAACTAATACGATATAATAACCGTAATATAACAAACGGTAAGGAACGGGAAATCCGAAAGGGGCGGAAAATAAATGCAAGGTCGCGAGGGGTTCCAATATGAAACGGTAAAAGTAAGGCGGTCGGAGGTCAAGGCGGGCATGGCGAGGATTACGGGAAATATCGTATCGTTTACGGTTGGGTTCTTCGGTATGATAATCGGACTAATCTGTACAATTACGATTATCGGCGCCATCGTTGGTATTCCGATAATGATCGGATCGTTAGCGATGCTTGCTTATCCGTTTATATATGAAGCGAAGATTGAATGTCCGAATTGCGGCAAGAAACGGTATGTACGAAAGAAACAGGATACTGCGCATTGTATCCGTTGTAAAGTTCCGATGCAAATCGAATGGATCGATTAAAAGGCGAGGTGGCTACGGCTGCTTCGCCTCTTTTTTTGTGGTCATTTTTGCGAAGAAAAAACGTAAGATAATTAAGAGAAGTCGATAGCGATATTATAACGATAATGTCGCGGCTTGGCAGTATATTCCGTTATGTATGCCGAACAGCGCTGTTAAGCCAATCGGAATATTCCGGCTTACTATTCACCCGCGGACATCTAACGGCATATACTACGGCATAGGCGAAAGCATAGCGAATCACAACGAAAAGGAGGCGGAGAACATGCTTTTCGAAATTGGCGCGGCCATGCTTACGACTTCGGCGGTAACTGCGCTATTTAATCTTCCGATGAGTCGCCGTCGCAAGCTGCGGATCATCTTTCGGCGTAACGGCTTCATGCGCCAGGTCGGCAAGGATATGCGCCAGCCGATCGAAGGCCCATCGACCAAGACGGAACAATACACCGAATACTCCTACGTAATTCCACTCGGCCTAACATTGACGGATAATCTTGCGGAAGCAATATCGGCGGCCTTTAGCGGAGGGCCTGTCGCAGTCAAGTCGGAGAATGGGCGCATAAGCATTCGGTTTTATGAGCGTAGCTTGCCCGATAACTTACCGTATTATGCAGCGCCGAAAATGGCGGAGTGGAAAGTCCCTATCGGCGAAACACTCGACGGACCTATCGCGCATGACTTCGATAAGGTTCCGCATATGACAGTCGCCGGAGCAACACGCCAGGGTAAGACGGTATTCCTAAAGGCGCTGATTACGCAGCTGACGGAAAATCACGCCGACAATGCGGAGCTGTACCTGATCGATATGAAAGGCGGACTGGAATTCGGCAAGCTGGAACAGCTATCGAATGTAGCCGGCGTAGCCTCAAGCGTCGAAGAAGCATGCGCATTATTGACGGCGTTACAGCGGCAATTTAACGGCGATTTACGGGCTTTTAGGCGCAAGGGGTACGCTAACATTCTCGACACAGATATCGCCCGCAGGCGCTTTATATTCGTTGATGAGGCGGCACAGTTAACGCCGGATAAATCGGACGATAAAGCGACGAAGCAGACGAAGAACGAATGCCTTGCGATACTTTCGGAGATTACACGAGTAGCGGGCGCGCTTGGCTACCGATTGATCTACGCGACACAATATCCGACAGCCGATACGTTGCCCCGCCAGATTAAGCAGAACAGCGACGCAAAGATTACGTTTAGGCTACCGACATCGGTCGCAAGTAACGTAGCCATTGACGAAAGCGGCGCCGAAAAGTTAACGATGCCCGGCCGGCTTATCTATCGGACGCATGAGCGAGTGGAGGCGCAGGGTTATTACTTGTCGGATGAAGAGATGCGGCGCAGGTTGAAATTACGGAAAGGGGGCGAAAGAAATGCGAACAGCAACGCAAAGCACGATCAGCCGAAAATGGACAGCGCGCCAGGAGGAGATATTATTACGTTTATCTAGATTCGGATATGCCACGCGAACTCATCTGCAGGCTGCGATTGATCTCGGAGCCGAACGGAATGCTAACCGAATATTGGCGCGACTGGAATCGGACGGTTACGTAAAGTCCTGGCGGCGTGAGTCGAAGGTGTACGGGTTGACTGCGGCAGGGGCTGCGATGATCGGCGAAGAGTTACGGAAGGGTGGACATATCGAGCATGCGTTACTCCGAAATGACGCTTGGCTTGCGCTAGGGAAGCCGAAAGATTGGCGGATAGAGGCCGGCTTCAAATTCGGACCACGTACGATCATTCCGGATGCTATATCGCAGGCTGAAAACCTCCGAGTCATCGAAATCGACCGCAAGCAAAAGGCGGGCGTCAACCGGGAGAAGCTCCGGACATATGCGGACCTTCAGCGGGCATATCGGCAGCATGGGCGAGTAGCGCCGGAGATAATTTTCGTGACGATAACGGAAGGGCGTGCGATGATGTTGCGGAAGATGGCGGAGGACGTTCGGTGTGCGGCGCGGGTTATCATATTGTAAATTTTGATTCTCCCAAAAAGGGAGGAACGGTATACGGGATTTACCGAATGGGGCTTGATGGGATATGCCCCTCTCGTGTATACTTGTCCTATCGGAGCGAGCGAAAATTACATACTGCGTTGTTTTTCCGCATGAATTGACGACTGACTTTCCGTTTAGGGTATCGGAGGATAGACCGAATACTTGACAGGGTAGGGGTCGTTGGTTCGAGTCCAATCGGAATCACTA
>NZ_JBFEGH010000021.1:0-62403 GCF_047228925.1 Terribacillus jepli
TACCTCTTCGTTTCTAAGCGGTTTCTTTCGCTTTTCGTTGGTGTCCAGCTGTAGAAACCAGAAACTGCGCTGTAAGCGATAAATCCCTGCGAAAGGAAAGGGCACCTTTCTACGGGCTTTCTCACTTACCACTCCGTTTCTAAACGGTTTTCTCCGCTTTTCTTTAGTGTTACAATAGGATAAATATTCTTTAGTAAGAATATAGGCTAATTATTGCCTTGGTGTAAAGAAAATATATTGACAAAGCTTCTGTTTTTTTTTACAATTACTTTTGTTGCCATGAGGTGAATTAACGTGAAAATTCCGGTTCAAAAGCTGAAAGCCAAAGGTCTTGAACCTTTCGAATTTACAGAGCAAGTGGATGTCTCAGACATCCAGGGCAAGAATGACATTCGTCGTATTGATCCGGTGAAGGTCAGCGGTCAGGCTACATCATATGGAAACGACATTACTGTCAAGTTCACGATCGATGGGAAGATGATCTTGCCATGTGCGCGTACTCTGGTGGATGTGCCGTATGAATTCCATATCGATGCGACTGAATTGTTTACGCTGTCTCCTTATGCAAGTGCGGATGACGAGTCGGAGATACATCCTGTTGAAGGAGAACTGCTTGACTTGAAACCGTATATAGAGGAAAATATTCTCTTGGATGTTCCTTTTCGTGTATTTTCCGATGATCAAACGGTATATGATAATGCCGTGACAGAGGGAGAAGGCTGGCAGATTGCCAGTGAGGAAGCCCAGCAGGACAAGATCGATCCGAGGCTTGAGAAGCTGCAGGCTCTCTTGAAGAAGGACGACGAATAAGCATTGTAACGATTGAAGGAGGTGTAGGACCGTGGCAGTACCTAAAAGAAGAACTTCTAAAAAAGTTAAAAACCAACGCCGTACACACAAAAAATTGCATGTACCTGGAATGGTAGAATGCTCTAACTGTGGAGAACTTACAAAACCACACCACGTTTGCAGATCTTGCGGACATTACGATGGAAAAGCAGTGGTTGAAGCGTAAGTAAGACGACATCTGTCGGCAATATTGCCGACAGATGTTTTTTTATATTCTATCGTCCGTTTTCTAGTCTAGTATTTTCCCCTCTCGCATATATTGATAGCAGAATAGAAGAGGGGGGAAGCATTTTGAAAAGTACGAGACAGGATGCATGGTCGGATAAAGAGGATGTTCTGCTGGCAAATACGGTGTTGGATTATATACAGGAAGGCAAGACGCAGCTGGATGCCTTCCGTGATGTCGCGGTAAAGCTCAATCGGACAGCGGCTGCCTGTGGGTTCCGCTGGAATGCGTCGCTTCGGCAGTATTATCAAACGGATATCGAAATTGCCAAACAACAGCGTAAACAGCAGCTCCCTGTAACAGAAAAAGAAGCTGCCCCGACAAAGGATGAGAAGGAATCCATCAGCTTGGAAGCAGCCATCGATCTGCTTGAGAAAGTGAAACAGAATATCCAGGTACCGAAAAAGGCACCGCAAGAAGAATTGCGCACACTTCAAGCAGAAAACGCCAAGCTTAAGGATCAAATTAAACGGTATCAGGATGCATGCATTGAAATGGAGAAGCTTTGCCGGTGGGTAATCGAGGAAGCGGAGACAAATTAAAAAAGCCCAGTTGGGCTTTTTTCATTTTGTCGGCTGCCATGTCATGATGGATAAGTTGTCTTCCTGCTTTTGGCTGTCCTTAAAATGCAGTTTGTTCCAAAAGGCTTCCGAGTTGACCCTCGCCTTCGTACGGACTGGCTTGGCAAAAGACTGGACGAACGCAACAAGAGAAGAACCGAGTTTATTGCCTTGGTATGCTGGCAGCACCTCAAGTTTCGATATTTCCACATATCCCTTAGGAGGATAAAAGGTGTTGTCACGCTGTTCGTTCACAAAAGTGAGCGCCATTCTGGCTGCAAGCTCATTATCCATATAAATTCCATAAAATAAAGTGTCATCATCGCTTTCGATAAGACTGAGCCGGAATTCATCCAGCATAGAAAGCTCTGCATTCCCCTGTGCTGCAAAGCGTTCGAAATCCTCAGCAGTTTTGTAGTTGACTGGCAATTTTTCCACTTTAGCAAATGTCATACAGATTCCCCTCTCCGTATTAAAAAATTTTGCTTCGTGCTTATGTTTTCAATATATATGAAAACGTTTACAAATTCAAGCGTTATATTTCTTATGTCCATTCTGTCTGTTCTTTTGCTAAAATAAACAATTAGGTATATGACGAATGGGGGAACGGGGATGAAAATCAATGTGATCGGCGGAGGGGCGATCGGGTTGCTTGTAGCCGCCAAGCTCGGCAGATTTCATGAAGTGCGGCTTCTGACAAGAACTCAAGAGCAATCCCGTAAGATTGCAGCAGAAGGAATTTTTATGGCAGATAAGGTGACAGAGGTTGCCGCCTTGCCTTTTGACTATTTACAGGATCTGGAAGAAACGGATGTGTGGATTGTTTGCGTGAAGCAATACGACTTGAAAGCTGTTTGGGAGGAACTGAAGCAGCATGCGAAAACTGCAGTCGTCTTTCTTCAAAATGGAATGAATCATACCGATCTGCTGCGTGAGGAAGATGTCACTTATCCGGTGATTGTTGGTTCTGTCGAACATGGAGCCATGAGAATAGATGCCCGTACAATAGAGCATACAGGAGAAGCCGCAATCCGACTCGCCAATCTGACTGGCAGTTATGCAGATGAACTTGCAGAACAGCTGGATGAAACGGATTTTCCTTTTGTGTATGAGCCGGATTGGTATAAGATGCTAGGGACAAAGTTGATTGCGAATGCGGTGATCAATCCATTGACTAGCATCTATCGAGTCAAAAATGGTGAACTGCTTGCACACAAATCATTTGAGAAAGTGGCAGTTATGTTATGCAGGGAAGCTGCCATTACGCTTGGTTTTGAGGAGAAACAGCAATGGGAAAACATACGGCGGATCATACAAGCTACAAAAACTAATCAATCTTCGATGTATAAGGATATCCAAGCTGGCGGAAAGACGGAAATCGAAACCATTTCCGGTTATATCCGCAAGCATGCACAACAAGCGGTTCCTTATACGGACTTTGTTTACTATAGTATACTTGGACTTACGAAACAGCAGGAGAGGACTAATCCATGACCCACTTAATTGCTTATCTTTTGGCTGCAGCAATCACCGTCCCGCCGCTTGCAACTTGGTTATACTATATGATTGCCCGGCGTATTATCCGCAAGAGGCGGAATGCTTTTCTCCATAGCGTGCAAACTACTGCCGTATTCTATATCTTTTCTGTTATGATTATGTTGCAAATCATTTTACAGCATGCAGTAATCGGTTATATGATTGGATTCCTTGCGGTGTTGTTTATCACAATCGTGCTGATGCATCACAAACACCGAGGCGAGATCGTTTTCAAGCATGTGTGGCGGATTTTTTTGCGCATCTGCTTCCTTTTGTTCGGTCCGCTGTACATCCTGCTGTTAATGACGGGTGTTATCATCACATTCATCAGACAATAATACATATATTCAGATGTAAATAAAAAGGAGTACTTATTATGGTAATACAACCAATGGGACTGGAGAGTCCAAACAAATTGGTGGCCGATTATCGGGCAGAGCTTCCATCCATCATGGGAAGTTTCGATTTCTCTCCATTTCGTCAGGATAGTTATGTGTCCAGACTGAAAGAGCTCCAAGCTCGAAAATTTCCGAGGGAGGCGCTGGTTGAACTTCTCCATAAACGAAATGAAGAGTGGGGAGCAGATCAAGCTACATTCCAGAATATCGATAAATTAGCAGACTCCCAAACTGTCGCTGTCGTCGGCGGCCAGCAGGCGGGACTTTTCACTGGTCCTTTATTGACATTGCATAAGATAACTTCCATCATCGCACTTGCATCGGAGCAAAGTGAAAAGCTCGGGACACCGGTCATACCAGTTTTCTGGATAGCAGGTGAGGACCATGATGTGGAGGAAATCAATCACATATTCCTCCCGAATCGTAATAATATGAAGAAACTGAAGTGGAAACAGCATTTGACCGAAAAGATAGCTGCTTCGGATGTAAAACTCGACAATGAACTGATGCATGATTTCTTGCACGAAGTGATCGCTTCTTTGCCGGAAACAGAGTACACGAAAGATATCCACCGGATAATCAGCGACATTCTCAATCAGTCTGGAACATTCGTCGATTTCTTCGCCAAGCTCATTCACCACCTATACAAAGAAACTGGTTTGGTACTGTTGGATTCAGGTGATCCAGAACTGCGCCAAATAGAGCGTCCCTTTTTCCGTGAGCTGATCAGCAAACAGCTGGAGATAAGCCATGGTGTCTATGGTGCATCGCAGAGACTTCAGCAGATGGGTTACACAGACGTACTGGGTGCAGAAACAGAAGATGCCAACCTGTTCTGTTACATCGAAGGAGAAAGGACACTGCTCGTCCGCGACGACCAAGGAAATTGGCGCGGAAAAGGGGACGAAGCTGTATTTACAGAGGAAGAGCTGTTACTGGTGGCGGAATCAAGCCCCGAAAGACTTAGTAACAATGTCGTGACACGACCGTTGATGCAGGATTATTTGCTGCCGGTGCTTGCTTTCATCGCTGGTCCTGGGGAGATTCAATATTGGGCGAACTTGAAGCCAGGCTTTGAGGCTGTTGGTTTCAACATGCCTCCTGTGATGCCGCGTCTTTCTTTCACGATGCTTGACGGCAAAGTGGAGAAGCTGCTCGATCGTTATCGTCTAAGTCTGGAAAAAGCAATTACTTCTGGTGTCGAAGCGGAGAAGATTCATTATCTAGCTGCACAGCAGCAGCCGCCGATTGCTGTATTATCTGAACAAGTGAAGCAAGCGATGGCTGAATTGCACGCACCGCTGCGACATAGTGCTGCGGTCATTGCTGATGATCTTGGCAGTTTAGCGGAAAAGAATCTCCGTCATTTGGAACAAGATATCGATTTCCTCGTGAAGCGAATGGAGGCCAGGATCAAAGAACAGCATGGGGTGGCATTATCCCATTTTGATCATATCCAATGCATGCTCCATCCGGAAAATGGGCTGCAGGAGCGGACATGGAATGTATTTTCATACTGGAATAGACATGGTGTGGAGATTTGGCGCGAATTATCGCAGAAAACCTATGATTTCACAACCTCGCACTATATCGTAAAGTTATAATGGAACAGAATGCGTGTCTGGTCGACGACCAGGCGCGTTTTTTTGTGCAGAAACGTCCGAAAAAGCGCTAGGGAAGGGAGAAAATGCTAATAAAAAGTGTGCATATTGAGGTGGTGAAATGTGGGGGGATGTGGTACTATGAAAATGGAAAGTGGGGGCGGAGTCTATGTTTATGGGGGAATTCCAGCATACGGTCGATACGAAAGGACGCATTATCGTACCTGCCAAGTTCCGAGAAGACTTGGGCGACAGGTTCGTACTGACCCGAGGATTGGACCAATGTCTGTTTGGATACCCTATGGAGGAATGGAGACTTCTGGAAGGAAAACTAAAAAAGCTGCCATTGACCAAGAAGGATGCCCGTGCATTCACTCGCTTCTTCTTTTCAGGAGCAGTCGAATGTGAGCTTGACAAGCAAGGGAGAATCAACATCCCTGCACCGCTCAGGAAATATGCAAAGCTGGAGAAGGATGTTAGCATCATTGGTGTATCCGGCCGGATTGAATTCTGGGCGGAGAGCGAATGGAACTCCTATTTTGATGAATCTGAGGAATCTTTTGCTGAAATCGCGGAAAATATGCTTGATTTCGATATTTGATGGCAGCCGAAAGGATGTAAAAGCTTGTTTGAACATTATAGTGTGCTGAACAGGGAGACGATTGAAGGACTTGCTGTGAAGCCGGAAGGTACATATGTGGATTGCACCCTAGGCGGAGGCGGTCACTCCGAAGTGATTTTGAAACAGTTATCCGAAAAAGGAAAGCTGTATGCGTTTGATCAGGACAAGCAAGCCATCGAGGCCACATCGGCCAGATTGGCGGAGTACGGCGATCGAATCGAATATATCCAGGCGAATTTCCGTCACCTGAAAAGCGAATTGGAGGCAAGAGGCGTCACGGAAGTGGATGGGGTTGTATTCGACCTTGGCGTATCCTCTCCGCAGCTCGATCAGGCAGAAAGAGGATTCAGCTATCAGCACGATGCGCCGCTTGATATGCGCATGAATCAGCATCAGGCGCTGTCTGCCTATGAGGTGGTCAATACGTGGTCTTACGAACAGCTTGTGCGGATATTCTTCCGATATGGCGAAGAGAATTTTTCCAAGCAAGTTGCAAGAAAAATAGAGAATAGACGAGAAACGAAACCGATTGAAACGACATTCGAGCTGGTTGAAGTGATCAAGGAAGCAATTCCTGCTCCAGCAAGAAGAAAAGGCGGCCATCCGGCCAAACGAATTTTCCAGGCTATCCGGATTGCGGTGAACGATGAACTGCAAGCATTCCGGGATGCGCTGCAGCAAACAGCAGAGATAGTTGCAGTCGGTGGAAGGGTATCAGTGATTACCTTCCACTCGCTGGAGGACAGGATGTGTAAGCAGGCATTCAAATCTTGGAGCACGCCGCTGCCGGTACCGCGTAATATCCCGATATTACCGGAAGACAGCAAGGCACCGTTTGCTCTTGTTACGAGAAAGCCGATAGTTGCAAGTGATGAGGAACTGGAAGATAACAGAAGATCCCGTTCCGCTAAACTCCGCGTAGCAGAGAAGATAAAACCGTGGAGTTCCAAATTCGAATTCTAATACAGGGGAGGAATAAGCTTGAGCGCAGAAAGAGCGAGAAGCTGGCAGCAGAGCAGTCCGGCACAAAGACCGCAGCAGCAGCCGAAACGGCAGGTAAAAGTCAAGGTTCACAAGAAAACGTGGATTACGCCAGGAGAGAAGATTCTTTACACATTTTTCAGCTTGGTCATCTTGGCTGCAGCAGCTTATTTCGTAACCTTCGCAGCTTCGACGTATAATATCAACCGCGACGTGGAAGCGCTGGATGCAGAAATCAGCCATCAGCAGGTTGCCAACAAAGATCTGACTTATGAAGTAAAAGAACTGAGCAAGCCTGAACGTATCATCGATATCGCACGTGATGCAGGCCTGAAAGTGCAAAGTGCAAAAGTAAAAGAGGCCAATAAAGTCTCTGAATGAGAAAGGTACTGTTAATATGAAAAGTAACAAGACGTCACAAAGAATGGCGATGGTTCTGTTATCCTTCTTTGCTGTTATCTTTCTTGTCTTAGCTGGACGTTTCTTGTTCATACAAGCCTCTGGTGAAGTTGCCGGGGTAAATTTAAAGGAATTTGCGGAAAGTAAGCGGACCGACTCGTATACATTGGAAGCGACGAGGGGGAAGATACTGGATCGCAATGGAATGGAGTTGGCGTATGATCAGCCAACTTATTCTATTTATGCGATTGTCAGCGAAAAGTATTCCGCGGATAAAAAACATCCGATCCATGTGACGGATGTGGACAAGACAGCAGAGGAAATAGCGGAAATCATCGATGCTGATCCTGCTGATTTAAAGGAACGTCTGCAAAAAGGTATCGATGAAGGGCTGTGGCAAGTAGAGTTCGGCTCTGCAGGAAGCGGCCTTTCACAAGATCAAAAGAAACAAATTGAAGATCTTGAATTACCTGGTATCCAATTCACGGAAGAAGCTGAACGTTTTTATCCCAATGGAACTTTCGCCTCTCAGATCATCGGTCTTGCCCAGCGAAAAGATGGCGTCATTACTGGTCTGACGGGTATTGAGCAGCAGCTGAATGATCAGCTGTCCGGCAAAAACGGAAATATATCCTATGAACGAGATGGCTATGGATACAAGCTGCTTAATCCCAGTGAAGAAGTGCAGGCAGCCCATGATGGCGATAATGTCTACCTGACCATCGATCAGAAAGTCCAGACTTTGCTGGAGGATACACTCACCCAAGTGGAGAAAAAGTGGAATCCTAAGAAAATCAGTGCCGTTGTCATGAATCCAAAAACCGGTGAAATTGTAGCAATGAGCAATCGTCCAAGCTATGATCCAAACAATCCGGAAAACGTGGAGAACTGGTATAATGATGCCATTTCCAATCCGGTTGAGCCTGGTTCTACAATGAAGATGTTTACGGTTGCGTCTGCCATCGAAGAGGGGAAATGGAATCCGGATGAAAAATATAAATCTGGAACATACAAAGTCGACAAAGATACGACGATCGGGGACTATAATAAATCCTGGGGTTCAATCAGCTACCTGGAAGGCATACAGCGTTCTTCCAACGTTGCAGTAGCGAATCTGGTTGCAAACAAAATCGGTGAAGATAAGTTTCTTGAATATTTGAAGAAATTCCATTTTGATCAGAAGTCGGGCATTGATTTGCCGGGTGAGATACCGGGTACGATTTTGTACAACTACGAAGCAGAGCGAATCAGTACATCCTATGGGCAGGGAACGACGGTAACACCGATCCAAATGATCACTGCCGCAAGTGCGATCGCGAATGACGGTAAGATGGTGTCACCGCATATCATCGATAAAATCGTCGATCCCGACACGAATAAGATAGTTGAGCAAAAGAAAACGGAAGTACAAGCGAAACCAATCTCGAAAGAAACAGCAGATGAGACTTTGAAAATACTTGAGTCGGTTGTAACGTCTGAACATGGAACTGGTAAACCATACAAACTGGATGATTATAGTGTAGCTGGTAAGACTGGAACAGCACAGATACCGAATCCCAGTGGTGGGGGATACATGAAGGGGAAAGAGAATTATCTATTTTCCTTCCTTGGCATGGCGCCTGCTGATGATCCGGAATTGATCATGTATGTTTCCGTCCTTCAGCCTGAACTGAGTGCAACGGAAACTGGCAGTGAACCAGTTGCCTTCATTTTCAAGAATGTAATGGAAAACGCGCTGCACTATATGGATATCAGCCCGGATCAAACGGATAATCAGGAAGAAGTAACAGAAAAGCACGTCCCGGATATAGATGGGATGTCCACTCGTGCAACGAAGAAAGCGTTGGAGGAAACCGGCATGGAGGTGGTTGTCGTCGGCGAGGGGGATAAAGTTGCCTCGACGAATGTCCAAAGCGGCAATGCAGTCATTGAAGGTGAACGTGCCGTCATCGTCACAGATGAACCGACAATGCCGGATATCAAAGGCTGGTCGATGCGCGAAGTACTTGAATTGGGTGAGCTTTTGGAATTGGATGTAGAGACAATCAACAGTGGCTATGCCAAGACGCAAAGCATCAAAAAAGGAACGAAGCTGAATAAGAACGATTATCTTGCTGTCGAATTCTCGACATAAGGAAACCGAACAGTGGTCTATCCGCTTGCGAACGGACATAACATGGATACAAGCCTACCTTTGTATACGAGGGAGAGATTTGTTTGAAAAGAGTATCCAATGTTACGATGCGCAAGCGGCTGGTCACTGTTTTTATTTTGGCTTTCATCGTGTTCCTTGTCATCGGAATCCGATTAGCATATGTCCAATTCGTCCTGGGTAAGGATCTGGTGGACAAGGCTGAGGATTCCTGGAGCCGAAACATTACATTTGAGCCGGAAAGAGGAAAGATACTGGATCGGACCGGAGAAGTGCTGGCAGAGAATGTTTCTGCACCGACGGTCATGGTCGTACCACGTCAAATCAAGGATCCCGACTTAACAGCAGAGAAGCTTGCGGAGATTCTTGGAATGGAAAAGGACAAGGCTTTGCAGCATGTGACGAAAAAGGCATCGATTGAAAGGATCCATCCAGAGGGGCGGAAAATATCTGAGGAGCAGGCAGAAGCAATTCAGGCCCTCAATATGGAAGGAGTATATATCGCCAAAGATTCGAAACGGCACTATCCCAACGGTGATTATCTATCCCACGTACTTGGCTTCAGTGGAATCGACAATCAAGGATTGATGGGGCTGGAAGCATATTATGATGAGGAGTTGAGCGGAGAAGCTGGCAGTTTGTCGTTTTTCTCCGACGCTAAAGGACATCGTCTGGAAGATATGGCGGATGTCTATCAGGCACCGACTGATGGGATGGATCTGCAGCTGACGATAGATTCTGATATTCAGACCATCGTGGAAAGGGAACTGGATAATGCAGAAGCGAAATATAATCCTGACGGTGCCATTGCGCTGGCAGTGGATCCTGATACAGGAGAAATTCTGGCGATGTCATCAAGACCGTCTTTTGATCCGGAAAATTACAAAGAAGCCGATCCTGATACGTATAACAGGAACCTGCCGATTTGGAGTTCGTATGAGCCTGGAAGTACATTCAAAATCATTACACTTGCATCAGCTTTGGAAGAGAAGGTAGTCGATTTGGAGAATGACCATTTTCATGACAGTGGCTCCATTAAAGTCGACGGCGCTACATTGCATTGCTGGAAACGCGGCGGTCATGGGGATCAGACATATTTGGAAGTCGTGCAAAACTCTTGTAACCCGGGCTTTGTTTCATTGGGACAGAAACTTGGAACTGAACGTCTGTTTTCTTATATAAAAGATTTTGGATTTGGTGAGAAAACCGGCATCGATTTGCAAGGTGAGGGAAAAGGAATTCTGTTTGATCCTGCAAAGATCGGCCAGGTCGAAACAGCCACCACTGCTTTCGGACAAGGTGTTTCCGTGACACCGATTCAGCAGGTAATGGGTGTATCAGCAGCCATCAATGGTGGATATCTTTATCAACCTTATATCGCCAAATCTTGGAAAGATCCGATCACTGGTAAAACGAAGACTGCCACCGAGTCAGTCATGAAACGGCGGGTAGTATCCGAGGACACGTCGGAACAAGTCCGTTACGCACTTGAAAACGTAGTGGCTAAAGGAACAGGTCGCGGGGCTTACCGCGAAGGTTTCCGGATTGGCGGGAAGACGGGAACAGCACAAAAAGTAGGAGCGAACGGCACCTATATGGAAAATAACTATATTCTTTCCTTTATCGGATTCGCTCCGGCCAATGATCCGGAGATTGTCGTTTATGTCGCTATCGATAACCCGAAAAACACAATTCAGTTCGGTGGTAAAGTGGCTGCGCCGATCGTAGGTACCATCCTGGAGGACAGCCTTCGTTCAATGGGGGTGGCACCACAGAAAGATGGGCTGGAGAAGTCTTATAGCTGGCCTGAAGAACCGCCGGAAGAAACCCCGGATTTCGTTGGTATGAAAAAGCGCGAACTGACAGAGTACTATACAACGCTGAATGTAGAATTGAGCGGTGAAGGCGAATATATCATCGATCAGGAACCAAAAGCTGGAACAAAGATAGAGGCAGGATCCACTGTCCGCCTGTATTTATCGGAAAACCCGCCTGAATAAATCGGATGAACCATTCCTGCAGACATAAATTCTGGTATAATGGGAAAAGGTTTTTACGCTTCAATCAATTAAACAAACTAAACTTTGCATTTTGTAAGGATTAATGAAGGACGTGGCAATTTTGAAACTTGCAGTTTTATTATCCGCACTGCCTTTTTATGAACAGCAGGCGGACCATGAACAAATCGATATTACTGGTGTGACGATTGATTCTAGGGAAGTCGAATCTGGCAATCTATTCATTTGTATAGATGGTGCCGTAGTCGACGGACATGCGTTTGCCAAACAGGCACAGGATCAAGGAGCAGCGGCGATACTTGCCGAACGCCCACTCGATGTTTCGATCCCTGTCATCCTTGTGAAGGACACATTGCGTGCTCTTGCTCCATTAGCGAATGTTTTTTACAACCATCCATCCAAAGAGATGCGGGTCATTGGAATTACCGGTACAAATGGCAAAACGAGCATGACCTATTTGCTGGAAAGTATATTCCGTGCCAATAAAGAAGCGACAGGGGTAATCGGAACGATCCAGATGAAAATCAAGGATGAAACATATCCGGTGAAAAACACGACACCGGATGCACTTTTCCTGCAAAAAGGATTCCGTAAGATGGTCGATGAAGGAGTAGATACGGCTGTCATCGAGGTTTCCTCCCATGCGTTGGACAGGGGGCGGGTGCACGGCACGGATATCGATGTTGCGGTATTCACGAATCTATCGCAGGATCATCTGGATTATCACGCTAGCTTTGAGGATTATTTCCATGCAAAAAGTCTTCTATTTTCCCAGCTGGGCAATACCTTCGATCCAGAGCATCCGAAATACGCAGTCATCAATGCAGATGATCATTATGCAGAGGCTTTGATAAAATCAACTGCTCAGCCAGTTTGCACTTATGGAATAGACAAACCAGCAGATATCATGGCCACAGATATCCAACTTGCATCCAATGGCACTAGCTTCCTGCTTCAGACACCAAAGGGCGAAGCTAGAATCACGAGCAAGCTGATGGGTAAATTCAATGTCTACAACATGCTCGCTGCTGTTGGTGCAGCTATATGCAGCGATATACCTTTTGCGACAATATGCAAGGCGCTGAAAGTGACGACTGGAGTGGCAGGACGATTCGAGCCAGTCATGGCTGGGCAGTCCTTCGGTGTGATTGTCGACTATGCACATACACCGGATTCCCTGGAGAATGTGCTGACAACGATAAAATCTTTCGTGAAGGGCAAGATAATAACAGTAGTTGGCTGCGGAGGCGACCGTGATAAGACGAAGCGACCGCTTATGGCTGGAAAAGCAGTCCAATATTCGGATACAGCCATTTTCACAGCTGATAATCCGCGGACAGAGGATCCCGGGGCCATCCTGGAAGATATGATCAGAGGATTGGAGTCAGACAAATATGTCGTCGTTCCGGATCGGGCAGAGGCAATCCAGCATGCCATCGACCTTGCACAAGCGGATGATATCGTTCTGATAGCAGGAAAAGGACATGAAACCTATCAGATCATCGGAACTCAGGTGCTTGATTTCGATGACCGTCTTGTCGCAGCGGAAGCTATCAAAAGAGCGGGACTAGGAGAATGACAATGCTATTTACAAGTGATTTCCTATATGATCTATTCCCTGATGCAACGAAGCAGCAGGATTTTGAGATTGTACAAGTAAATACCGACAGCAGGAAAGAAGCACCTGACAGTCTATTCGTCCCGATCAGGGGAGAAAGATTCGATGCACATGCTTTCATAGAACAGGCAATCACGCAAGGAGCAGTCGCTTCCCTATGGGACAAATCAGTCCCTGTCCCGGAAGCTGCTGCTGCGATTGTCCTATTTCTTGTCGATGATACGTTGGAAGCACTGCAACAACTTGCAAAAGCGCACCGGGTGGCAGTTGACCCGATTGTTGTCGGCATTACCGGTTCGAACGGCAAAACGACTACAAAAGATCTGGTGACAAGTGTTTTGAAAGAAAAATACGAAGTGCTTGCGACCAAAGGAAATTTGAATAATCATATCGGTTTGCCTCTCACTGTATTAACGATGCAGCCTTCCTGTGAAGTACTCGTTTTGGAGATGGGGATGAGCAATTTCGGTGAGATCGAATTATTATCCCATATTGCGCAGCCGGATTATGCAATTATAACGAATATCGGTGAATCCCATATTGAATTCCTTGGCTCAAGGGAAGGCATTGCCAAGGCGAAGAGTGAAATCACTGCTGGTTTGGCTGAGGATGGCATTTTGATCATCGATGGGGATGAACCCCTCTTATCCTATCATCATGATAAAAAGACGACTGTCACTTGCGGCTTCGAAGCGCAAAATAAAGAGCGTCTGCATGTCGAGCAGACACTTGATGCAGCGACTGTTTTTTCAGTGAATGGAGAAAAATATACATTTTCCTTGCTCGGGGCGCATAATGTACGGAATGCGGGCTATGCAATTGTTCTAGGCAAACAGCTTGGGGTAAGTCGGGATCATATTCAACATGCATTGCATGCCCCGTCAATGACGGGTATGCGAATGGAAATGCTTGCTGGGTTGAATGGCAGCAAGATCATCAATGATGCTTATAACGCTTCTCCGACCTCGATGAAGGCAGCAATCCGGACAGTTCAGGAGCTGCCGTTTGCAAAACGTATACTCGTACTTGGGGATATTTATGAAATAGGGGCAGAATCAAAACGCTATCATCGGGAAATTGCCAACGCGATCACGACGGATACTTCCTATGTATTTACAGTTGGTGAGGACGCAGTTGAAATCACCGATGCATTGAAAGATGAAAAAATTACGGCGATTCACTTCCATGACAAGGAATCCCTGGCAGAGGCATTGGTGCCGTTATTGCAGGAAGATACGATTGTGCTGCTGAAAGCATCAAGAGGGGTGAAGATGGAATCCATACTTGACACAATCGCTGTTATGGAAGAGAATTAATAGCTGGTAATCAGAATAGAGGCGCCACTGGCGTCAACATTTACTGGACGGGTGCTTTTTTAAAGGAGGAAAACATCAATGAACGTGGCACTATTACTTGTGACAATTGCGGTAGCATTCATCGTCACCGTCCTTATTTCTCCAATAATCATACCATTTCTTCGCAGGTTGAAATTCGGTCAGAGTATTCGTGAGGAAGGACCTAAATCCCATATGAAGAAGTCGGGTACACCGACGATGGGCGGCGTGATGATCATGATCAGCATTGTCGTGTCTACATGGATCATGCATGCAATCGGAAATATTCATATGAGCCTGGAAACATGGCTGCTATTATTCGTCTTGGTCGGATATGGCTTACTCGGCTTCCTGGATGATTTCATCAAAGTAGCAATGAAACGGAATCTTGGATTGACATCCAAGCAAAAGATGATCGGTCAGATCATCATTGCGATTATTTTTTATGCACTGCTTCGATACAACGATTTCGGTACGTACATACAAATTCCGGGAACATCGATTCAGTGGGATCTAGGCTGGGGTTATTTCTTCTTGATCCTTGTCATGTTGGTCGGCGCATCCAATGCCGTCAATTTGACGGATGGTCTGGATGGCTTGCTGGCAGGAACCGCGGCAATTGCCTTTGGAGCTTTTGCTGTCGTGGCGTACTATGATGTCCAGCAGACACAGATTACCGTATTTTCTTTGGCAGTAGTCGGTGCTTTGCTTGGATTCCTTGTATTCAACGCGCATCCAGCGAAGGTATTCATGGGTGATACGGGATCATTGGGACTCGGCGGAGCAATTGCAGCGGTAGCCATCCTTACCAAGATGGAAGTATTGCTGATTGTCATCGGCGGTGTTTTCGTTATCGAGACACTTTCCGTCATGATCCAGGTCATATCATTCAAGACGACTGGGAAACGGGTGTTCAAGATGAGTCCGCTTCACCACCATTATGAGTTGTCCGGTTGGTCTGAATGGCGTGTCGTCACGACATTCTGGGCTGTGGGACTATTATTCGCTGTCATCGGCGTTTACATGAAGGTGGGATTATGATGCCTGATTTCGAAACCGCATTCCCATATCAGCATGTGCTTGTACTCGGCTTAGCTAAAAGCGGATTTGCTGCTGCGAGTACATTGCTCGCCCACGGGCGTAATGTACGTGTAAGTGATTTGAATGCATCCAACCAGGAAGAGCTGATCCGAATATTGGAACAAAAAGGTGCCGAAGTGAAGCTTGGGCCGCAAGAAGTGGAACTTCTGGATGGTATGGATGTCTTGATCAAAAATCCAGGCATCCGCTATGAAAATGTGATCGTGCAAGCAGCCATGGAGAGGGATATCCCTGTGCTGACGGAAGTGGAACTGGCCGGTTTGCTCCATAAAGGCACATTGATCGGCATTACCGGTTCAAATGGAAAAACGACTACGACGACACTTGCTTATGAGATGCTCCAGGAAAGCCAGGTGAGTACGTATGTCGCAGGTAACATTGGAACGGCCGCATCTGAGGTTGCCAATAAGACAACGGAAGACGACCGGCTTGTTTTGGAACTTTCATCGTTCCAGCTCCAAGGCATAGATCAGTTTAGGCCGCACATCAGTGTGATGCTGAATATCTTCGAAGCACATTTGGATTATCACCATTCCCTTGAAAACTATGAGCAGGCGAAAGCGAATATCTTCCGTAATCAGGATAAGAGCGATTATCTTGTCTATAACGCGGAAGATGAACGGCTGCGCGAGATAGTCAATGAGGCACAAGCGACGCTTGTTCCTTTTTCCGGTGCACGAAAGCTGGACAACGGAGCATGGTATGATGAATCACATGTGTATTTCAAAGATGAGCCGGTAGCGGCAATCAAGGACATACTCCTTGTCGGCGGCCACCAGCTGGAAAACATACTCGCTGCTGTTGCAGCTGCCAAGCTGGCAGGGGCGACCAATGAAGGCATCCAGCGCGTATTGAAGACATTCTCAGGCGTTGAACATCGTCTGCAGTATATTAAACATATCAATGGCCGAGCCTTCTATAATGATTCCAAGGCCACCAATATCCTTGCAACATCCAAAGCATTATCTTCATTCGATCAGCCCACCATCCTGCTTGCAGGCGGCTTGGATCGCGGCAATACATTTGAAACACTCGTTCCATTCATGGAACATGTAAAGGCGCTGATCGTGTTCGGTGAAACAGCTGAGAAACTGCGGGAAACTGCCTATATGGCTGGTATCGAGCTTATCGAGCATGCCAAGGATGTCAAAGAGGCAGCATCCATCGCCTATCGCATTTCCGAAAGCGGCGATGTCATTTTGCTGTCTCCGGCATGTGCAAGCTGGGATCAGTATCGGACATTCGAAGAAAGAGGAGACATGTTTGTGGAAGCGGTGCATACATTAGAGTAGGGGCTTGTCCTGCTCAGCCGCTTCGCTGCATGCGGACCCCCAATTCCAATCCAAGGAAATGGGGTTTTTCTTTGCGTAAATCTAATCTTCCGAAGACGGACTGGCTATTGCTCTCTTCCATCGGGGGCTTGCTGACAATCGGTATCATCATGGTATACAGTGCTTCTGCAATATGGGCGGAATATAAATTCGACGATAGCTTCTTTTTTGCCAAACGGCAGCTGTTGTTTGCCGGAGTGGGGATCGGAGCGATGTTGGTCATTTCCAGGGTGCATTATGAAAATTGGCGGAGATATGCAAAGGTACTTCTCCTGATTTGTTTCATTTTACTTATCGCCGTCCTGATCCCCGGTATCGGAATGGTTCGCGGCGGTGCACGGAGCTGGATCGGGATAGGCGCGTTCAGTATCCAGCCTTCTGAATTCACCAAGCTGGGATTGATCATCTATTTGGCGGTCTATCTGTCGGCTAAACAGAAATATATAACCTCCTTGAAAGAAGGCTTCCTGCCATCACTCTTGCTCGTATTTACGGCATTCGGAATGATCATGCTCCAGCCGGATCTAGGAACTGGTGTCGTGCTTGTGCTTACATGCATGGTGATGATTCTGGTCAGCGGAGCCAGGATCTCCCACTTTGTCGGTTTGGGTATTATAGGTTTAGCTGCTTTTGCAGCACTGATTTTGTCAGCACCATACCGTATTCAGCGCATTACCGCTTTTTTGGATCCGTGGGAAGACCCTTTGGGCGAAGGCTTTCAAATCATCCAATCCCTTTATGCAATCGGTCCAGGAGGGCTGATGGGGCTCGGTCTAGGGAACAGCCTGCAGAAATTTTTCTATCTGCCGGAGCCGCAGACGGATTTCATTTTTGCCATTTTAGCAGAGGAGCTCGGCTTCATAGGTGGTGCTGGCGTCATGCTGCTTTTCCTGCTGTTTTTATGGCGTGGCATCCAAGTTGCACTCCGGGCCCCTGATGGTTTCAGCAGCTTGCTGGCATTGGGCATCACTGGAATGATTGCAATTCAATGCATGATCAATATCAGTGTCGTAATCGGCTTGATTCCGGTCACCGGCATTACGCTGCCGTTCTTGAGCTATGGGGGATCGTCGCTTACACTTACTTTGAGTTCCGTCGGAATACTATTGAATGTCAGCAGATATAGTAAACTTTAAAAGTTAGTATGGGCAACAGGAAAATAGGATGGCGTAGTGCAGATTTAACCTTTGAGCATCGGACGAAATGAAAAAATGCAATATATTAAAAAATTCGCGCAATTACCATTGACTTTTTAAGGTGGTGCGCGTATCATTAAAAACAATTTCATACAGTTCTTATCAAGAGAAGCCGAGGGACTGGCCCGATGAAGCTTCAGCAACCTCTGACAATGTCAGAAAGGTGCTAAATCCAGCAAGATTAAATTCTTGGAAGATAAGAGTGCGGACGATAATATCAAGCTCTCTTTTCTTCGGAAAAGAGAGCTTTTTTCGTTTAGTCACTCTACTACAAAAAAAGGAGAAAAGACAAAATGACAGACATTATCATTCTATCAGGAAGTCCGTCCAAACACTCACGATCGCAGCTGGCAGCAGCTTATGCGGGGAAACTTGCCAAAGAGCAGGGTTATACAGTCAAGGAGATCCGGGTGATTGATTTTGCTCCGGAAGATTTGCTTTATGCAAGGTTTGATAGTCCGCAAATCGTGGAGGCTGGCCTGTCTGTGAAGAACGCGAAAGGATTGATCATCGCTTCACCGGTATATAAAGCATCGTACAGCGGCATATTGAAGGCTTTACTCGATTTACTTCCTCAGGAGGCGTTTAAAACCATACCGGTACTTCCAATCATGACAGGCGGCAGCTCGGCACATTTGCTTGCGATAGATTATGCGTTTAAACCGCTCATCGCCAATTTAAAAGGGGAGCCACTCCAAGGAGTATATGTATGTGACCACCATATCAACAAAGACAACCCAGAGCAGCCGATTGCAGATAAGGAAACAGCTGACAGAATCAAAACGCAGACAAATCAGCTTGTAGATGTGATCCGCCGTAACCTTGCCGCCAGCGCAGTGAAGTGAGGTGGCAGGGCGATGGGGTCAAAGAAAATGCTGTTTGGTATACCGATTCAAGTAATCGGCGGGTTGCTTGCAATCCTTATCTTCATGACCGGTGATGGCATCGAACAGGCTTTTCTGTCTAAGTATGTAGTTGACATTGGCTTTACGACCAATCAGTCGGCAATTATGTTCAGTGCTTACGGCATTGTACTTACATTCGCTTCTTGGCTTGCCGGTGTACTTGGGGAGGTCATCGGACCGCGCAAGACAATGCTGATTGGGCTGGTAACATGGGTGGTTTTCGAAATCGGTTTTCTGTATCTTGGTCTTTATTTAGAAAACTTTTCGATGATGGTGCTCATGTATGGTCTGCGTGGTATTGGCTATCCGCTGTTTGCCTTTGCTTTTATCGTATGGATTGCCTATCGTACCGAGAAGCAAAAGCTAGCAACGGCAATGGGCTGGTTTTTCTTTATGTTCGCTGGCGGAATAGGATTTCTTGGTTCCTATTATCCAAGTATCCTGCTTCCATTCATCGGAGAGATGGCAACACTGTGGAGTTCCCTTATCTGGATTATTCTTGGGGGAATTCTAGGTGTTGTATTGGTGGATGACAAAGATCGGCAAGGGCTTAGAATTCAGGATCAGCTTAAAGAAAATAAATGGGCTGAAGCCTTGAAGGGGATCACGATCCTTTGGGAAAGTCCTCGGGTTGCTGCCGGCGGTCTGCTTCGGACAATCAATACTGCTGGATGGTATGGTTTTGTTGTTGTCATGCCGGGCTTTTTCACTAGTTTCTTAGATATTTCAACGAGTCAATGGCTGCAGCTTTGGGCTATTCAGTCAGTCAGCAATATGGCGACCGGGGTCTTATTCGGAATGCTCGGCGATCGGATCGGCTGGGTCAAGGTAGTCCGCTGGTACGGCTGTGTGGGAGCTGCTGTCTGTTCGCTGCTTTACTACTACATTCCGGTAGCCTTCGGAGCAAACATCCCACTGCTTATACTGAACGCTATTCTTTTCGGTGCAGCCATTGCAGCCTTTGTCCCGCTGTCGGCCATCCTGCCGACACTTGCCCCTGCCAATCGCGGAGCAGCGATTTCAGTACTTAATTTAGGAGCCGGAGCCAGTCAATTCCTTGGGCCGGTGCTTGTCGGGATACTGAACAATTACATGGGCATTATCGGTGTTGTGTGGGGATTTGCAATTCTTTATGCGCTTAGTTTTCTGTTGACGCCATTTCTAGCTCCTGCTGCAAGAGCGCAAATACATGCGATGGAAGAGCTTGCCGTCAGATAACCAAAGGGGGATTACCAAATGACAAACAAACGGATTTACCTGAATGCATTTGATATGAATTGCGTTGGACATCAATCACCTGGGGTGTGGACACACCCTGAAGATCAAGCGCATCGCTACAAGGACTTGGATTATTGGACGGAACTTGCGCAAATATTGGAGCGCGGTCATTTTGATGCATTATTTTTGGCTGATGTACTGGGCACATATGATGTCCACCAAAACTCACGTGATGGAGCAGTCCGCCAGGCTGCCCAGGTGCCGGTCAATGACCCGCTGCTTGTCGTGCCGGCGATGGCGCAAGTCACAAAGCATTTAGGGTTTGGGATCACGGCATCTGTCACCTATGAGCATCCGTACAGCTTTGCACGACGGGTAACCACATTGGACCACTTAACAAAAGGCAGGGTCGGCTGGAATATTGTCACTTCCTATTTGGAAAGTGCGGCAAAAAATCTTGGTCTGGATACTCAAATCAGGCATGACGAGCGCTACAACATTGCAGAGGAATATGTGGAGGTGTGCTATAAGCTATGGGAAGGCAGCTGGGAAGAGGATGCCGTCGTTCGTGATACGAAACGAAAAGTGTACACTGATCCTGATAAGGTACATGATATTCATCACAAGGGCACATATTACAGTGTGCCCGGAGCCCATTTGTCTGAGCCATCGCCGCAGCGGACACCGGTATTATTCCAAGCAGGTTCATCATTGAAAGGACGTACATTTGCAGCTAAGCATGCGGAATGTGTCTTTATCAGTACGCCAACGATCACCGTGACAAAGAGCTATGTTGATAAACTTCGTGAAGAGACGAAACGTCAAGGGCGTGATCCAGAGGAAATAAAAGTGATGAGTCTTTTTACACCGATTGTAGCGGAGACAGAGAAAGCGGCGCGGGAGAAATTGGCTGACTATCGAAGGCATGCAAGCTATGAAGGAGGTCTAGTGTTGCTCGGAGGCTGGACCGGCATTGATTTTTCTGAATACGATCCGGACGAGGAGCTTCGTTTTGTCGAGAATGAAGCGATTCACTCGGCAGTGGAGATATTCACGAAAATTGATCCGAATAAAAAATGGACTGTCCGTGAAGTGGCCGAGTTTGTAGGTGTCGGCGGAATGGGACCCGTAGTTGCCGGAACACCGGAGCAAGTTGCGGATATGATGGAGGACTGGGTGGAACAGACCGGCGTAGATGGCTTCAATATTGCCTACGCAGTGACTCCTGGAACATTTAAAGATCTAGCTGATCATGTAGTACCGATTCTACAGGAACGGGGCAGAATCAGGGAGAAATATGAAGGTAATACGCTGCGTGAGAATTTAAGCGGAAGCAGCAGACTGCCCGGACACCATCCAGCACGACAGATTGGTAGAGTAGTTCAGGAACAAGGAAAGCAAACGGTATAACGTCATGGATAATAAACATACACAACAATTAGCGTCCATTCATTCACTGATTGATGAAGTAATTGAACAAACAATTGCTCCTTCTGCAGATCAAACTGATAGAGAAAGTGTTTTTCCGAAAGCGAATATGCGGGCGCTTGCAGCAAAAGGGCTGAATGGTATTTTGCTACCGCAAGACCTTGGAGGTCTTGCTGCAGGCTACGAAGCATTTTCCGTTATAGTGGAGAAAATTGCATCACATTGTCCATCCACCGGTCTTGTTTATACCATGCACGTAGAAGCAGCCGATGCCATTTACCGATTCGGCACAGAGGAACAGTACGAGAAGTGGCTGATACCTGTACAAGATGGCTGGTTTGGCACAACCTCCACAAGCGAAAGGGCCTCCGGTGGCAGGTACTGGATAAATACAAGCAAAGCGAAACGAACACAAGATGGATATGAGCTGAATCTGGAAAAATCATTTACGACCAGCAGCGGTTATGCTGATTTTTATATTATCCAAACCGGGACTCCAGATAACGTATCAGCTGATGATTTGAGTTACTTCATCATTGAAGGGTCCGATCCTGGTTTAAGCTGGGGAAGCTGGGATGCCCTCGGTGTAAAAGGAAATCATAGCTCATCGCTGACATTGAGCAGCGTGCAGGTGCCAAAGGAAAATTTGCTCGGGGCCGAGGGGGCTGGCAGGTCCATTGTAGAAGGGAGTATTGCTTATTTGCTCGGGTTGGGTTCTGTTTGGACAGGACTGGCTGGAGGAATAGTAGAAGAAATCACAACGTACTGCAAGCGTAATCATCACCGAGATATTGGTAAGAGCCTTGGTGATTACCAGGTTATACGAGCTTTGCTTGCCAAAGCCGTGATTCGGCATAAAAGCCTCACTGCCTGGTTGAATCAGCTTCGTATTGAAATTGATCAGCAGCTCGACCGCGGTTTGGATAAGCTTCATCCTGCCACCCAGCAGGATTTACTGTCATTCAAGATTCATGCTTCGGAAATGGTAAATGAGATTGCACAAATCGCAATGGACATTACCGGTGGGTACGGTTATAAAATTGGTAAGCTGGAAAGGTTTTACCGTGATGCCAGAGCGGGTATTGTAATGGGTCCTTCCAACAATTTAGCCCGTGACATTCTGGCAAAGCAGATTGTAGGAATATCGGATGATTTGTGGGAAGAAACCTCCTGATTCGAGGTTTCTTTTTTCTTTACTCTGCCATGTTCTGTCATATACGCGATTAAAGAAGGGGCTTAATAGTGGCTGTGGCTATATTTACCACGAGAAAAAAACAAGGCTTGACCGACAAAACGGAGCTCGCAGAAACGAATGTCATGATAGAATAGGGGAGAAAGGCAGAAGAGAAAATTATAATTGATAGAAACAGAGGCAAACGATAGTAGATGGATGAAGTTTTATTTCTTGACCATTGAAGAAGGAGATTGGCAACTTTTTATGTAATTAGGTAAAGACACCTTTTTTGAAGGGGATTTGTTTACAAATTATTGGGTACAGACTTTTTCCATTATACGAATGTGTTATAATTTTATAATTACAATACAAGCAGTTTTTGACTGTACAGCATAGGAAGAAGAGGAAATGAGCGAAAAAAAGAAAATTGTTTCCATCGAGGACCGTATTCCGAAATTAAAACAAGCAAGGAAAAAGAAGGCGAATAGACGGCTGATATTCTACTTGTCTATCTTCTTTGTACTTATCTCCATCATTGTCTACTTGCAATCACCGCTTAGCAATATTCATCGTTTGGAAGTAAAAGGGAATGATTTCCTTCCGGAAGAGACGATTATCCAAAGCAGCGGCTTGACGACTTCGGATAATATGTGGCGGATTGACAAGGATGAAGCAATCAAGCGAATAGAAGAGAATGAGGAAGTCGAGAAAGTGTCTATAAGCCGAAGCTTTCCGGCCACTGTTACAATCAAGGTATCGGAGCTCGGGAGGGTAGGTTATCTGCAGCTGGACGGCAGTTATCGTGCGCTGCTTACGAATGGAAGTATTTCAGAAAAGAAATGGGACCAGCCAAAGTCCGATGCCCCGATACTCTATGGCTTTTCGGATGATAAATATCTGGATGAGATGGCGGAAGAACTTGACCAGCTGCCAGCATCGATTACGAGGCTCATTTCAGAGATACACTACAAGCCTACCGAAGACAATCAATACGTCATTCAGTTATTCATGAATGATGGAATGGAAGTTCAAGGAACGATCCGTACATTTGCCACAAACATGGAGGCTTATCCAAGCATTGCAGCACAGCTTGATCCAGAAGTCGATGGTGTACTCCATATGGGAGTCGGCACTTATTTCGAGCCTGCGGAGAAGAAAAAAGAAGATGGTGAGCAAGAAGAAGGTCAATAAGCAGAAATTCATGGTATTTTGCTAGTTTATGTAGAATAAACGCGCTATATGCGGTATAGTCGAATCAAATACGAGTATATTAGGCTGAATTCTTACAGAATGTCGTTTTTTAGACAAAATTTCTCGTGAAATTTGTTATAATTATGCGTGTCTCAATTCAAATGTTAATTATGAAACGAAAATGTAAAAACAATGCTGGGCGACATGTCTCTAGGATTAGGAGGTGCCTTACGTGAACAACAGTGAAATTTTAGTCAGCTTAGATGTAGGAACATCAAAAATTAAAGTGATTATCGGGGAAGTTTTCCAGGATTCCCTTAACATAATCGGTGTCGGTACGGCAAAATCAAATGGTTTGAAAAAAGGCGCCATCGTTGATATCGATCAGACCGTCCAATCAATCCGGAATGCTGTCGAGCAAGCCGAGCGGATGGTGGGCATGCAAATCGAGCGCGTGGTCGTCGGTGTGAATGGCAATCAAATTCAGCTGCAATCCTGTCATGGGGTAGTTGCTGTTTCCAGTGAAACAAGGGAAATAGACGATGAAGATGTTGCACGTGTAATCGATGCAGCACAAGTGGTATCCATTCCGCCTGAGAGGGAAATCGTCGATGTCATTCCGAAGCAATTCATTGTGGATGGCCTGGATGGTATCAATGACCCGCGCGGCATGATCGGTGTACGATTAGAAATGGAAGGAACCATCATTACGTGTTCCCGAACAGTCTTACATAATCTATTGAAATGCGTCGAGAGAGCCAACCTAGAAGTGATGGATATATGTCTGCAGCCTTTGGCTGCAGGGGCTGTCGCACTTTCGGAAGATGAAAAGAGCCTTGGTGTAGGCTTGATCGACATTGGCGGGGGCAATACGACTGTCTCTGTGTTTGGCGATGGCCAGTTGATGGCGACGAGTGTCGTCCCGCTTGGCGGTGACAATATCAGCAAGGATATATCGATTGGGCTGAAGACTTCCTCGGAAGAAGCAGAAGAAATCAAGATTGGATATGGACATGCCTTCTATGATGATGCGAGAGAGGAAGAAACATTCGAAGCTTCCATCATCGGCAGCAATAAAAAACAGACTTTTTCGCAGCTGGATGTCGCTGATATCGCAGAAGCCCGTGTAGAGGAAATCTTTGCATACGCAGACAGTGAGATCAAGCGTATGGGCTTCCCTGAACTTCCAGGGGGGTACGTCCTCACTGGCGGGGCATCCATGATGCCTGGTATGCTGGAGCTTGCGCAGGATTGTTTCCAAGCGAATGTGAGACTTGCGATCCCGGATTATCTTGGAGTCAGGGAACCGCAGTTCACCAGCGCCGTAGGAATCTTGCAATTTGCCTATCGGAATGCGAGAATACAAGGTAAGGAAATCTTCTCTGCTGTATCAGAGGGAGACTTCGATGAACCGGATGGAAGACCGGCGAAACCTACCAAATCAGAAAAGAAAAAAGGCGAAGAAAAAAAGAAGGAATCAGGTATTGCCAACCTGTTCAAGTACTTTTTCGATTAAGACAGACACGTCAACTAGGGATTTTAAGGGAGACGGTTTGTAAATAGGAGGACGTTAAGATGTTAGAGTTTGACACAAATATGGAAACATTGGCTACGATAAAAGTCATCGGCGTCGGCGGGGGCGGAAGCAACGCCGTCAACCGGATGATCGAACATGGCGTCCAAGGCGTCGAATTCATTGCGGTGAACACCGATTCACAAGCATTGAATCTATCAAAAGCAGATGTCAAGATGCAAATTGGTGCAAAATTGACGCGCGGACTTGGTGCAGGTGCCAATCCGGAAGTTGGCCGCAAAGCCGCTGAGGAAAGCAAAGAACAGATCCAGGAAGCGCTGCAAGGTGCCGACATGGTATTTGTCACAGCAGGTATGGGAGGCGGAACCGGTACGGGTGCTGCCCCAGTTATCGCACAAGTAGCCAAGGAGCTCGGTGCTTTGACAGTAGGAATCGTGACACGTCCTTTCTCATTCGAGGGACGGAAGCGTCAGACTCAGGCATTAGCAGGTACAGACGCGCTCAAAGGCAGCGTTGATACACTGATCGTCATCCCGAATGACCGCTTGCTTGAAATCGTCGATAAAAATACTCCGATGCTTGAAGCATTCCGTGAAGCGGATAATGTCCTTCGCCAAGGTGTACAAGGCATTTCCGAATTGATTGCCGTACCTGGTCTGATCAATGTCGACTTTGCTGACGTGAAAACAATCATGGCTGATAAAGGGTCTGCCCTTATGGGTATCGGAATCGCGACGGGTGAGAACCGGGCAACGGAAGCAGCCAAGAAAGCCATCAGCTCTCCATTGCTTGAAACATCGATTGATGGGGCACACGGTGTCTTGATGAATATTTCAGGTGGTACGAACTTGAGCCTGTATGAAGTACAGGAAGCTGCCGACATCGTAACTAGTGCAGCTGATCAGGAAGTGAACGTGATCTTCGGTTCCGTCATCAATGAAGATTTGAAAGACGAAATCGTTGTGACTGTCATCGCGACAGGTTTCGATGAAGCGCAGATTCAACAAGCGATGAATGCACCTCGTCCGAAAGCACGTCCGGCCCAGAAGGAAACACAAAGCACGCAGCAGCCAGCTACAACGGAAAGAAGAAGAGAGCGTGAGGAATTGCGCCGGGAAACACCATCTCCACAGCCGCGCAAACAGGAAGAGGATACGTTGGATATCCCGACATTCCTTCGTAATCGCAACCGCAGAAAATAATTCTTAAAGGATAGCATCCTATGATGCTATCCTTTTTTTTATGCTGAAAAATGTTAGACAAATTAGGCGGAAAATACATAAAAATAGTGCGGCTTAGCATGCATAAACTGACAGTATTTGAATCAGCTCTCCGTTATACTAGCTTCATCTATTAAAGGAGAAAGGAAGAGCTGACGTGACAATCTATCTGGATGCCGTCTGGACACTCAACTTGTTTTTGGACTGGCTGCTGCTGCTTTGTACGCTTGCGATTGCCAGGATACAAGTACCTAAGTTTCGTATTTTTACAGGCGCCATCGTTGCATCACTAATAGTTCCGGTGACTGTCTTTTTTCCAGAAAGCTTTCTTACCCATCCGATGGGTAAATTACTTTATTCGGTACTCATCATCTGGACAGCATTCGGTTTTCGGTCGATCACTCGCTTCTTGAAACTGCTGCTGCTTTTTTATTTCGTTACCTTTGCAGCAGGTGGGAGCCTGTTCGCCTTTCACTATATGCTGCAGACTCAAGCTGCATTCACACCTGCCTCCTTCTTGACGGTAAGTACAGGATATGGTGATCACGTCAGCTGGTTGTTCGTAGCCATCATGTTTCCGGTCGCATTGTATTTTACGAAAAGCAGGATGGACAAGCAGCGTTTTGAGCAGTTCCGATATGATCAGCTGCATGTCGTTCAAGTGAGCATCAATGGCATTTCACATAAGACAGACGGATTCATCGATAGCGGGAATCACCTGTCTGATCCGTTGACGAAGCGGCCTGTCGTTATCTGTGATCAACATTTTTTGAGAAACTGGTTCACTGAAGAAGACTGGCAGCTGCTGGCTCAAGCAAACAACAATTTGGATTTGGATCTGCTGCCAAAGGATTGGCCTTATGAATTTTCCGTCGTTCCATATCAAGGTGTTAATGGGGAAGGAGCACTTATGCTTGTATTGAAGCCGGATAGTATTTTGATTGAATTGGATCAAACGATAATCGAAACAGATCGGGTCTGGATTGGTATTCAATTCGGTAATCTGACAACGGATCATCGGTATCACTGTTTGCTCCATCCGTCACTTGTACATGATGCCAGCACGCAAGCAGGCTAAGAAGAAGGGAGAAAAACATGGGTAAAAGAGCATGGAAGCTGAAAATATGGTGGTATAAGATTCTTGTCAAATTAGGTATCAAACGGAAAGAAATCTATTACATTGGCGGCAGCGAGGCATTACCTCCACCCTTGTCAAAAGAAGAAGAGTTCAAATTGCTTCAGCTCCTGCCAACTGGCGATAAATCGGCTAGGGCAATGCTTATCGAACGGAATCTGCGTTTGGTAGTCTATATCGCAAGGAAGTTTGAAAATACCGGTATCAATATTGAAGATTTGATCAGTATCGGAACAATTGGTTTGATAAAGGCAGTGAACACTTTCAATCCGGAAAAGAAAATCAAGCTGGCGACGTATGCTTCCCGCTGTATCGAAAATGAGATTCTTATGTACCTGCGCAGGAACAGCAAGCTGAAATCGGAGATATCTTTCGATGAACCGCTGAATATCGATTGGGACGGTAATGAGCTGCTGTTGTCCGATGTTTTGGGAACAGATGATGATATCATCACGAAGGATATCGAGAAAAATGTAGACAAAAACTTGTTAAAGAAAGCATTGGAACAACTGAATGACAGGGAAAAGCAAATCATGGAGCTGCGTTTTGGGCTTGTCGGGCAAGAAGAAAAGACCCAAAAGGATGTTGCCGATATGCTTGGCATTTCCCAATCCTATATTTCCCGTCTGGAAAAGAAAATCATCCGCAGACTGCAAAAAGAATTTAATAAAATGCTATAAACCTTACTGGTGCCTGTATTTGTCCTTCTCGGACAATGACAGGCACTTTTTGTCTTTGCATAAAAAAATTCCCGAGGGGAGATACTGTGCTTGCATCGCATCTTCAATCGGGAGGTCAAGGAACATGTCGAGACAGAAAGTTGAAATATGTGGGGTAGATACTTCAAAACTGCCAGTACTCAAAAATGAGGAAATGAAAAAGCTATTCATCCGCATGCAGCAAGAAGACGACATTTCAGCCCGCGAAGAACTCGTCAATGGGAATCTACGCCTCGTGCTCAGCGTGATCCAGCGCTTCAATAACCGAGGGGAATATGTCGACGATCTTTTTCAAGTAGGCTGTATCGGACTAATGAAATCCATTGATAATTTCGATTTGAAGCATAATGTGCGTTTTTCTACATACGCAGTGCCGATGATCATTGGGGAGATCCGCCGCTACTTAAGAGACAATAATCCGATTCGTGTGTCCCGTTCTTTGCGTGATACAGCATACAAAGCTTTGCAAGTAAGGGAGCAGCTGATCGCAAAGACATCGAAAGATCCGACAACAGCAGAGATTGCTGCTGAGCTTGGCGTACAACCTTCTGACATCACATTTGCCATGGATGCCATCCAGGATCCGGTGTCTTTATTCGAGCCGATTTATAACGATGGGGGCGATCCGATCTTCGTATTGGACCAGCTGCGCAGCGAATCGGAGAACGATGCAGCCTGGCTGGATAACCTATCGATTAAAGAAGGCATGCACCGCTTGAACGAGCGGGAGAAAATGATACTGAATAAGCGCTTCTTCCAAGGAAAGACCCAAATGGAAGTTGCCGATGAAATCGGTATATCGCAAGCACAAGTATCACGGCTGGAGAAAGCTGCAATCGAAGAGATGAATAAGCAAATGTTCGAATGAAAGACACCTGACTCAGGTGTCTTTTTTTATGTTTGGATGCTAATTGTCGGGCTTGGCCGCATAGACTAGAAAAAAGCAGCAAAGGGGTTAAGTAATATGACGCTTACCGAATTGCAGATGAAAGATATAATTTTGATGGAAAACGGGAAAAAGGTAGGGAATGTATCCGATTTGGAAATCAATGAACAGAATGGCCACATATCGGCGATAATCGTGACACTCCGTGGGAAAATGATGGGGCTATTCGGCAAGGAAGAAGAATTGGTCGTACCGTGGAATCAAATCATTACAATCGGGACGGATGTCATTTTGATCAAAAGTCCTGAACAAGCATCGGTAACGGAGGAAGCAAGTAAGTAATCTTGTACAGAAACAGACGGAAATATGGTACTATAAAAGCAATCAGAGGAGTGGGTACCATATGAAGGAAACAGCTTCCCGTCTGGATAGGCTGTATATGGAGCTTGGCGGATGGTCGGCTCCTGACAGCATCGTCAGCGGGATAACAACAAAATACAACGGTGTCAGCAAAGCACCTTTTGATAGTCTGAATATGGGACTGCATGTCGGCGATGAACCAAAGGATGTCATCCAAAACCGTGAGCTGCTTGCAGATGTGATTCAGTTTCCATTGGATCAATGGGTCTTGGGGGAACAAGTCCATGGTACGGAAATAACAGTCGTCACAAAACAGGAAGCTGGCCGGGGCAGCAGGGATTTGACCGACAGTCTGCCGGCAGTGGATGGTCTGATCACCAAGGAAAAAGGGATACTCCTTTCGGCATTTTTTGCTGACTGCGTGCCGCTTTATTTTTTCGACGCTACTAGCGGATGGATTGGAATGGCGCATGCCGGCTGGCGCGGAACCGTCGCCGATATGGCAGGGAAAATGGTGGAGGCGCTTTGCGCACAAGGAGCTGACAGGAATAATCTGCAAGCGATGATCGGACCGTGCATATCCAAACAACGGTATGAAGTCGATGATCGAATCGTGCAGCAGATTCCCGTGCAATTCCACAAGAAAGTGCTGGAGTCACGCGGTGAGGAGCGATACCAGCTCGATTTGCAGGAACTCAACCGGCTTTATTTGCAGCAAGCAGGTATCGCATATGGGAATATACTGACAGCAGCTTACTGTACATATGATTCCCCGGAATTTTATTCGCATCGGGAAGATCAAGGAAAAACCGGCAGAATGATCGGTTTTATCGGGATGAAAGAGGAGCAAGTATGAATACTGTACAACAGAATCTGAAACTGATCAGGGAGGATATCAGCTCGGCAGCGGCCAAATCGGGCCGAAAAACCGAGGATATAACCCTCCTTGCCGTTACGAAATATGTTACAATTGAACGAACAAAAGAAGCTGTCGATGCTGGTATTGTCGATTTGGGCGAGAACCGGATCGAGGGCTTTCTAGAGAAGCAGGCGGCAATCGGGGACGAAGCCATTTGGCATTTCATCGGAAGTCTGCAATCCAGGAAAGTGAAAGAAGTCATCAATCAAGTGGATTATCTGCATGCACTCGACAGGCTTTCATTGGCAAAGGAAATACAGAAAAGGGCAGCCAAGAAGATCAAGTGCTTCGTCCAGGTCAATGTAAGTGCAGAAGCAACCAAATCCGGCGTATCACCAGCTGAAACACTCGCTTTCATCCAGGAACTTGCAGCATATCCGGCAATTGAGGTTGTCGGCCTGATGACAATGGCACCCAATACTCAGGATGAAGATGTGCTCCGCAGTGTTTTCAGCGGATTGAGACAGCTGCGTGATGAAGCTGCGGCTCAAAATATGTCCCATGCACCCTGCACATTGTTATCCATGGGAATGAGTAATGATTACAAAATTGCAATAGAAGAAGGAGCGACTCACGTCAGAGTAGGCTCTGCCCTTGTAGGTCCATATTAATAAGCGAGGTGAAGAATATGAGTTTCAAGAATAAGATGAAAAATTTCTTTACTGTGGATGATGAGGAATATGAATACGTCGAGGAACAGCCTGAAGAACAGGAAGAAATCGAACCGTACCGTCAAAGCGGACGTAACCAGAATCAGAACGTCGTGAGCTTGAAAAGTGTACAATCATCTTCCAAAGTCGTTCTTTGTGAGCCGAGGACTTATAATGAAGCACAGGAAATCGCTGATCATGTTGTGAACAGAAGGGCAGTGGTGCTCAATTTGCAGCGTGTTGACCATCACCAAGCTAAGCGGATCGTTGATTTTCTGAGCGGTACCGTCTACGCGGTTAATGGAGATATCCAGAAGCTGGGCAGCCAGACCTTCCTGTGTGCTCCGGACAATATAGAACTGACCGGTAGTATATCCGATATGCTGGAGGAACAAGATGATTATAATAAGAGGTGGTAGAAGCAGATGCTTTGGAGCATAATTCAGACAGCCTTCACAGTCTATTCTTTGGCATTGATTGTCTATATTTTGATGTCTTGGTTCCCTGGAGCTAGACAATCGGCATTTGGTGAAATCCTTGGAAGAATCTGTGAACCTTATCTTGAAGTATTCAGGCGGTTCATTCCGCCGCTAGGCATGATCGATATTTCTCCCATCGTGGGAATCTTAGTCCTGCGGTTAGCGGAAAGTGGATTAAGAACTATTTACTTTATGATTTTCTAATGATGAGGTGTACAACTCGACGTGAGTATCTATCAGCATTACCGGGAAGAGGAACGTCCTTTCATCGACCAGATCCTATCCTGGATGGAACAAGTGGAACGCCAGTATCAGCCTCGGGTTACCGACTTTTTGGATCCACGGGAACAGCTGATTTTCCAGCAGCTGCTAAGCGGCCAGCCCGAACTGCAGTGGGCTTTTTCAGGCGGATCCGAAAATGCGGAAAGAAAGCGGGGTCTCATAGCTCCGATATATGACAATATCACACCGGAGGATTTCAGCATCGAATTGCTCGAAGCTGCCTATCCCGCTAAATTCGTCACGCTTGAACATCGTGATGTGATGGGGTCTTTCCTTTCCCTTGGCATCGATCGCAAAAAACTGGGCGATATCAGTGTGAGTGATGGCGTGATCCAGCTTTTCACTACTTCGGACATCGCTGCCTACATACATGCGAATCTCTTGGAGATTAAACGGGCAAAGGTATCATGGGATTCGGTCGATCCTGCGAGATTCAGTCCGGAAAAGCTGGAGTGGGTGAACATGGAAGCTACCGTATCTTCGCTCAGATTGGACGCCGTCATGAAGGAGCTCTACCGGATGTCGAGGCAGCAGGCTGCCGAACGCATTCAAAAAGGCCTCGTCAAAGTCAACTTCAGGACTGTCGAAGACGTCAGCTATCAGCTGGCTGAAGGCGACCTCATTTCCCTGCGCGGCAAAGGACGAGGAAAGCTTGCACAAGTAAAAGGTACAACCAAGAAGGACAAGCAGCGTATCACACTGGAAAAATTAAAGTAGCCGAAACGGCTGTTTTATGCTATCTTTGTCGAATAACAGCTATTATAGATCTTTTAACAGGAGGTGGCCGTCGTGCCATTAACACCTTTGGATATCCACAATAAAGAGTTCGCCCGCGGATTCCGCGGTTATGATGAAGATGATGTAAACGACTTCCTCGACAGGGTGATCAAGGATTATGAGATCATCATCCGTGAGAAGAAGGATTTGGAAGAACGGGTCCAGCAGCTGGAAGAACGTCTTGGTCATTTCAATAATATCGAGACGACTTTGAACAAATCGATTCTTGTAGCGCAGGAAACTGCAGAAGAAGTGAAGGGCAACGCAATGAAAGAGTCCAAGCTGATCATCAAGGAAGCGGAGAAGAATGCCGACCGGATCATCAACGAGTCCCTCACGAAGTCACGCCAGATTGCCTTGGAAGTAGAGGAGCTCAAAAAGCAGGCGAAAGTATTCCGTACACGCTTGAAGATGCTTGTGGAAGCACAGCTTGAAATGATTGAAACGGATGATTGGGATGGTTTATTCGCGACCGAGGTAGCATATGAGCCTGAGGAAGAGACGGCGGAATAAAGTCCGCTTGACGTTTTTGGCAAACTTACATATAATTTTACTATTATAAGCAAACAATATGACCAAGATATAAAGACTGTGATCGGGACAGTAGGAAGTCCATACCGCTTTTAAAGCGAGCCAGGGAAGGTGGGAGCCTGGTACGGTATTTCTTCCGAATATCACCCGCTAGTTTCCATTCGAACCGCAAGCAGTAGAAATGGACGTCTCATTCACGTTACGAATTTCGAGTGGATGGATGATGCTAGTCTGTCTATAAGGGTGGTACCGCGAGTCTCTCTCGTCCCTTTTGGGATGATGAGGGGCTCTTTTTTTTACCCCAAGCTCGGTCATGATAAGGAGGAAGAATATTGGATTACAAAGACACATTGCTGATGCCGGAAACGGCATTCCCGATGCGCGGCAATCTGCCGAACAAAGAACCAAAAATGCAGCAGGAATGGGAAGAAGAAAACATTTACAAAAAAGTGCAGGAAAGAACGGAAGGACGTCCGCTTTTCGTCTTGCATGACGGACCTCCATATGCCAATGGCGACCTGCACATGGGGCATGCGCTGAACAAAGTATTGAAGGACTTCATCGTCCGCTACAAATCCATGTCTGGATTCCACGCACCGTATGTTCCGGGCTGGGATACACACGGTCTGCCGATCGAGCAGGCGCTCACGAAGAAAAAAGTCGACCGTAAGAAAATGACAGTCGCGGAATTCCGTCGTCTTTGTGCAGAATATGCGATGCAGCAAATCGACAACCAGCGCACGCAGTTCAAACAGCTTGGTGTCCGTGGTGACTGGGATAACCCGTACATCACGTTGACAAAGGATTATGAAGCAGCACAAATCAAAGTCTTCGGTGAAATGGCGAAACGCGGCTATATCTACAAAGGAATGAAGCCGGTATACTGGTCTCCTTCTTCTGAATCAGCTTTGGCAGAAGCGGAAATCGAGTATCAAGATAAACGTTCTGCATCCATTTATGTTGCATTCCAAGTGAAAGATGGTAAAAATCTCTTCGATGGTGATGAGAAATTCATCATCTGGACGACAACTCCTTGGACGTTGCCAGCAAACGTTGCGATCTCCCTTCACCCGGAAGTGACATATGTGGTAGCCCAAGTCGGTACAGAGAAATATGTCGTTGCGGAAGAATTGCTGAACAGTGTAACGGAAACGCTCGAATGGAACGATCCGCATGTTTTGAAAACGTTCAAAGGTAAAGAAGCGGAATATGTAACGACACAGCATCCATTCTATGACCGTGAATCATTGATCATCCTTGGCGAACATGTAACGACAGACAGCGGTACAGGCTGTGTACACACAGCACCTGGACACGGGGAAGAAGATTTCTTTGCCAGCCAGAAATACAAACTGCCGATCATCAGCCCATTGGATGACAAAGGCGTATTCACGAAGGAAGCTCCTGGTTTTGAAGGTGTATTCTATGATAAGGCAAACAAAAATATCACAGAATTGCTTGAAGAAAAAGGTGCCTTATTGAAACTCGATTTCTTCACGCATTCTTATCCGCATGACTGGCGTACGAAAAAACCGGTCATCTATCGTGCAACAGCTCAATGGTTTGCTTCCATCAAAGCTTTCCGTGACCAGATCATCGAACAGATCAAGGAAGTGGAATGGTTCCCGAAATGGGGCGAAACACGTCTTTATAACATGTTCCGTGACCGCGAAGACTGGTGTATTTCCCGTCAGCGCGCGTGGGGTGTTCCGATTCCGGTATTCTACGGCGAAAATGGCGAAACGATCATCACAGAGGAAACGATCCAGCATGTGTCCGATCTCTTCCTCGAGCATGGCTCCAATGTCTGGTTCGAAAGAGAAGCGAAGGATTTGCTTCCGGAAGGGTTCACTTCCGAGCATAGCCCGAACGGCATCTTCACGAAGGAAACAGATATCATGGACGTATGGTTCGATTCTGGTTCTTCCCACCAAGGTGTATTAGTGAATCGTCCGGAATTGCAGCGTCCAGCTGATCTTTATCTGGAAGGCTCCGACCAATACCGCGGCTGGTTCAACTCTTCCTTGACGACTGCTGTTGCCGTAACAGGCAAAGCACCGTATAAAGCGGTCCTAAGCCACGGATTCGCATTGGACGGAAAAGGCAAGAAGATGAGTAAATCACTAGGAAACATCGTCGTACCGTCGAAGATCATGAAGCAGTACGGTGCCGATATCCTTCGTCTATGGGTTGCTTCTGTTGACTATCAATCTGATGTCCGCATCTCTGATGAAATTATCAAACAAACATCAGAAGGCTACCGTAAAATCCGGAATACGTTCCGCTTCCTGCTGGCTAATTTGCATGATTTCGATCCTGCTAAAGATAGCGTAGCGCATGCTGACATGGTGGAAGTTGATCGCTACATGCTTGCGAAGCTTTCCGATTTGATCAAGCGCGTACGCATGAGCTATGACAAATACGAGTTTGCGGATGTATATTCTGCCATCCTAAGCTTCTGTTCGGTAGAGCTTAGTGCGTTTTACCTTGATTTCGGTAAAGATATCCTTTATATCGAAGCTGCTGATCATCCGGCTCGCCGCAGCATCCAAACTGCTTATTATGAAATCGTCAAAGCGCTTGTGCAAATGCTTGCACCGATTCTTGCTCATACAACAGAGGAAGCATGGAGTCATATCCCTGGTGAAAAAGCAGAGAGCGTTCAGCTGACAGACTTCCCTGAAGATATCGCAATTGCAGATCATGACACTTTGCTTGCAAAATGGGATCATTTTATGAAAGTCCGTGATGATGTCTTGAAAGCATTGGAAATTGCACGCAGTGAGAAGGTAATTGGTAAGTCACTTGAATCCAAATTGACAATCGTTGCCAAAGATGATGAAACAAAACAGCTGCTTCAAGGTATCGATAATCTGCATCAACTGCTTATCGTATCCGAAGCCAATGTAGTGGACACAGATGCAGAAGCGGCAGATTATGAGCATGTGGCCGTCCGCGTGGAGAAACATCCGGCAGAACGATGCGAACGCTGCTGGGTTGCTTCTGAAACAGTTGGTCAGGATGAGAAACATCCAGAACTATGTTCACGCTGTGCAGAGATCGTAGAAGCACATTATCACGCATAATGGGGAGAAAGCTTCGCTTTTTAGCGGAGCTTTCTTTTTATCTATACAATCTTTTTCAGCCTATCTATGGTAAAATGCAAGATAGATTGTATCGAACGGAGGAAATGAAGTCCATGTATTTTGTCATCGCGATCATTCTGATCATCATCGATCAGCTAACAAAGTTGGCAGTAGTGAAGAATATGACGGAAGGAGAGTCCATCTCGATCATCGACAACTTCCTGTATCTATCTTCACACCGTAATCGAGGAGCGGCCTGGGGCATTTTAGAGGGGCATTTTTGGTTCTTTTATCTTGTGACAGCGATTGTTATTGTCATAGTCAGTTATTATATTGTGAAATATAGCAAGGAAAGCAAATTGATGGGGACTGGTCTGTCACTCGTTCTTGGGGGAGCAATCGGGAACTTCATCGATCGGCTGTTCCGAAAAGAAGTCGTCGATTTCGTCGATACACGATTCGGTGACTATCATTATCCCATCTTCAACGTGGCGGATTCCTGTCTGGTTGTAGGTGTCATCCTCATCATTATTGCGATGCTGCTTGATGAGAGAAAGAAAGGAAGAAAAGAAGCATGAGTCAGTTGGAACATACAGTCGCAGCCGAGCAAGCGGGTTTGCGCATCGATAAACTGCTGTCTGATATCCAGGAAGATGTTTCCCGGAGTCAGGCGCAAAGCTGGATCAAGGATGATCTGGTTACGGTGAACGGCACCAAGGTGAAAAATAAGTATACTGTGCAAGAGGGAGATGTAATCGCCTGGACGATTCCTGAACCTGAAGAAATGAAAATCGAAGCAGAGGACATCCCGCTTGAAATCATCTATGAAGATGCTGATATTGCAGTTGTAAACAAACCGCGCGGGATGGTTGTACATCCATCCAATGGACATCAGTCTGGTACGATGGTACATGCGCTGCTTTACCATCTGAAAGATCTTTCCGGTATCAATGGAACGATGCGTCCAGGTATTGTCCACCGTATCGATAAGGATACAAGCGGCTTGCTAGTTGTTGCTAAGCATGATAAAGCCCATCAGAAATTGACGGATATGTTGAAGGATCACGATATTGAACGGAAATACCGGGCTATCGTACATGGTGTCATCGACCATGAATTCGGAACTATTGAAGCACCGATCGGCCGTGACCCGAATGATCGTCAAAAAATGGCGGTCGTTGAGAATGGCAAGCCTGCAGTGACGCATTTTGAGGTGCTGGAGCGTTTTGAAGATTTCACATATGTAGAATGTAAGCTGGAGACAGGCAGAACGCATCAAATCCGCGTGCATATGCAATACATTGGCTACCCGCTTGCCGGAGATCCAAAATATGGCCCGCGCAGAACATTGGATATCGACGGGCAAGCACTACACGCCGCAGTACTTGGATTCCATCACCCGATAACAGGGGAATGGCTTCATTTCGAAGCGCCTGTTCCGCAAGTTTTCCAAGAAGAATTGGACAAGCTTCAATTCAATGCTTGACAGTCACACACTGACATGCGATACTGAATGAAGTTAAATAAGAACCTTTAAGACAGTCCAGAGAGGCTGATAAGGAAGCGGAGATGAACGGGATACGTGTGTGTATCCATGCCCCTTATTGCCTCATGGCGATAAGGGGTTTTTTTCATAGCTTCAAGGAAAGGTGGGAAAAGAATGAATAAAAAAGCGACCCTGCTGGATCAAGCTGCAATCGGGCGTGCACTGACACGGATTGCACATGAAATCCTGGAACGCAATAAAGGACCGGAAAATCTGGTGCTTGTCGGAATCCAGACTAGAGGTGTTCCCATCGCGAAACGTCTGCAGCAGAAAATCGAAGGAATCGAACAAGCGACAGTGCCGCTTGAAGAAGTGGATATTACACTATACCGGGATGATTTGGCGCATGCGTCAGAGGATCAAGAGCCGATGGTGCAGCCAGTGAAGCTCGGAACGGATTTGACGAATAAGACTGTCATCTTGATCGATGATGTGTTATACACGGGAAGAACAGTGAGAGCAGCAATGGATGCGATCATGGACGCGGGACGTCCAGCACAGATCCAATTAGCTGTCCTGATCGACCGAGGCCATCGGGAACTGCCGATACGAGCCGATTATATCGGGAAAAATATCCCGACTTCGCAATCGGAAGTCATCGTCGTCGAACTGCAAGAGACAGATGATTACGAGAGCGTGGATATTTACGAAAATGAATAAGGACCTTTAAGGTAAGTCCAGAGAGGCTTACAAGGTCGCAAGCAACAACGTCGTCACGTGAAGTGGCAGACGTGTGCCTCTTTGCGACCAAAATCGCAAAGAGGCTTTTTTTATAGGGGAAAAGAGGAGAGAAATAATGAAACCAGCACTGAACATACACGACATACCAAAATGGAATCAATGGATCATCTTCAGCTTGCAGCATTTATTCGCCATGTTTGGTGCGACCATCCTTGTACCGGCACTGACCGGACTGGATCCAGCAGTGGCATTAGTATCAAGCGGTGTCGGTACACTCGCATTCATCTTGATCACAAGAGGGACGGTGCCAGCTTATCTAGGCTCAAGTTTTGCTTTTATCTATCCGATTACGCAGTCGATTGAAGCTGCCGGGATCGGCGGAGCCATGATCGGCAGCTTTTTGGCAGGTCTTGCTTACGGAATCGTCGCAATCGCCATCCGACTCGGCGGGATGAAAGGCATCATTAAACTGCTTCCTCCAATTGTCGTCGGACCAGTCATCATCGTCATCGGTCTGGCCCTGGCACCAACCGCAGTAGATATGGCAATGAATGCTCCTGATACTGGGGAATACAGCACGAAATATTTCGTCGTCGCACTTGTCACGCTGGCAATCACGGTAGCGGCTTCCATCTTCCTGAAAGGATTCCTCGGATTGATTCCGGTACTGATCGGAATCATCGGCGGCTATATCTACGCACTTACACAGGGAATCGTCGATACGAGTGGCGTACAGGCTGCCTGGAACCAGATTGCAACAGCAGATTCCATCGGTGCTTTCTTCAGCGGCATGTTCAGGGTACCGGATTTCACCATTCCGTTCGTCGACTACAATGTCGCAGATGTATTCAGCTGGCAGCTCTTCTTCACGATGGTACCAATCGCTGTCGTGACGGTATCCGAGCACATCGGCCACCAGCTGGCCTTGTCCAAGATCGTCGACCAGAACATGCTCGTCAAGCCAGGATTGCACGCATCACTTGCCGGTGATGGAGTGGCGACGATGATCGCATCCTTGCTTGGCGGACCACCGAACACCACTTATGGGGAAAACATCGGAGTACTGGCGATCACGAGAGTATTCAGTGTCTTCGTCATCGGAGGTACGGCGATACTTGCTATTCTTTTCGGATTCACTGGTCTTATCACTGCACTGATAAGTTCGGTACCATCTGCTGTAATGGGCGGTGTCAGCATCATGCTGTTTGGGATCATCGCTGCCAGCGGCCTTCGCACAATGATCGACAGCCAGCTAGATCTGGGTGATAAACGTAACTTGATCATCAGCTCGATCATCTTGGTCATCGGAATCGGGGGAGCCTTCCTTCGCTTCCAGATTGCCGAGCTTAACTTGGAGATCAACAGCATGGCTTTGGCAGCACTGGTCGGTGTCATTTTGAACCTTATCTTGCCGGGCAAGGAATCCGGCCTTGGAAACGGCAGTCTGTTCACAGTCGAAGATCAGGAACAAGCATCCAAATAAGGAGGAGAAGGACATGAAGCATTTCGTATCGATGAAGCATCTTACTGCAGGGGAACTGCTGCAGCTCGTACAGCTCGCTACAGACATACAGGCACAGGGGGTATCTGGTTACAGGGAGCAGCTGTTTGCAGCCAATCTTTTCTTCGAGCCGAGCACACGGACGAAGATGAGCTTTACCGTAGCAGAACGGAAACTTGGACTTGAAGTGCTGGATTTCGCCCTAGAGGCATCCAGCGTGACCAAAGGCGAGACCGTTTATGACACCGCAAAGACCCTTCAATCGATCGGAGCTTCGGTCCTTGTCATCCGTCATCCAGAGGAGCACACAGCTGCAATGCTTGCGGAAAAGCTGGATATTCCGGTGATCAATGCCGGTGACGGAAAAGGGGAGCACCCGACACAATGCTTGCTTGATTTGATGACGATATACCAGGAGTATGGACGCTTCAAGAACCTGAAAATCGTGATTGCCGGGGATATCCGCCACAGCCGGGTTGCCAGAAGCAATGCAATGGCTTTGCACAAATTGGGGGCGCAAGTCTTTGCAGCGGGCAAACCGGAGTGGATGGATGAGTCCATCGGGATCCCGGTCCTGGATATGGATGAAGCAGTAGAACAATGCGATGTCATGATGCTGCTCCGGATCCAGTTTGAACGTCATGAAACAAAGCGGGAAGAAGCAGGGTATCTGGAGAATTACGGACTGACAGTCGAAAGAGAAAAAAGGATGCAGCGTCATGCTATCATCATGCATCCTGCACCAGTCAACCGCGGCATCGAAATCGACGATAGTTTGGTTGAAGCACCACGCTCGAGGATTTTCCGTCAAATGGAAAATGGCGTAGCAGCCAGGATGGCAGTAATTCTAACACTATTGGAAGGATGGGGAATCAAGCATGGCTACAATCTTGATAAACGCGAAACAGTTAACAGCTGATCAAAAACTGGAAGATGTAATGGTGAAAATAGAGGGCCGCATCATCAAAGAGATTGCCAGTCAAATAAAGATAACAGCTGAAGATCATGTGGAAGATTTGGAAGGTCAGCTTGTGACAGCAGGTTTTGTAGATGTGCATGTGCATTTGCGTGAACCAGGGGCAGAAAAGAAAGAAACGATCGCAACAGGCACAAAGGCAGCAGCCAGAGGCGGATTCACGACTGTCGCTGCCATGCCGAATCTCCGTCCCGCACCGGATTGTCCTGAAACGCTTGCCAGCATCATGGCAAGAAATGAAGAAAGTGGCGTAATCCGCGTGCTGCAATATGCGACTATCACAAAGCAGCAGCTTGGCCGCGAAATCGTGGATATGGAAAACATGCAGCATGCATTTGCTTTCACAGATGACGGTCTTGGCATCCAGTCAGCTGGGATGATGCTGGAAACGATGAAGCGTGCAGCCAAATTAGGTATCCCGGTTGTAGCGCATTGTGAGGACGACAGTCTCGTACCAGGCGGCGTCATGCATGAAGGTACAGCAAGCGCGCGACTTGGCCTGCCAGGTATCAACAGCGTGTCCGAGTCCGTACATATCGCCCGCGATGTCCTCCTGGCGGAAGCAGCTGGCTGTCACTATCATATCTGTCATGTGAGCACAAAGGAATCGGTCCGGGTGATCCGGGATGCTAAACGTGCCGGTATCCGCGTGACTGCTGAGGTTACACCGCATCACTTGCTTCTTATTGATGAAGATATCATAACAGATGACGGGAACTTTAAGATGAATCCGCCACTCAGGTCAGATGCGGATCGTCAGGCGCTGATTGAAGGACTGCTTGATGGAACGATTGACATGATCGCAACAGATCATGCACCACACACAGCGGAAGAGAAGAACGTCAGCATGCTGGATGCTTCATTCGGTATCGTTGGCTCAGAAACTGCCTTCAGCCTGCTATACACGCAGTTTGTTGAGACAAATATCTTTACGCTTAATCAGCTGATTGATTGGCTAACGATCAAACCTTCACAGGCATTCGGATTGCCATATGGCCGCTTCGAAATAGGTGCAGCGGCAGACTTAGCTGTATTGGACCTAGAAGCTGAAGGAGAAGTAGATCCGGCACTATTCCAATCCAAGGGAACAAACACACCATTCATTGGCTGGCGCTATAAAGGAGAGCCGACGATGACAATCTTTGGCGGAGAAATCGTCTACAGAAAGGAAGCGGTAAAATGAAGAAACGACAACTTATCCTAGAAGACGGTACAGTTTTTACCGGCACGGCATTCGGCAGCGATAGCGCAACTACTGGAGAAATCGTCTTCAATACAGGGATGACAGGCTATCAAGAGATTATTTCTGACCCTTCCTACTGCGGTCAGATCGTTACACTGACGTATCCGCTGATCGGCAACTATGGTATCAACAGCGATGACTTCGAGAGCATCCAGCCATCCATTCAGGCCTTGGTTGTAAAAGAAGCTGCTGCAGCACCTTCTAACTTCCGGAAACAGCACACAATTGATGCTTTCCTAAAGTTTCATCAAATCCCAGGTATCGCAGGTATCGATACTCGTAAACTGACAAAAATCATCCGGAAACAAGGTGCAATGAAAGCTAGATTGACAGAAGCAGTCGATACACTTGAAAATCATGCTTCTTGGGAAACAATCACACTTTCAAACGATCAAGTACAACGTATGAGTACAGCTAAACCTTATGTTGTACCAGGGCGCGGCAAACGCATCGTCGTCATGGATTTTGGCATGAAACACGGCATTCTTCGTGAATTGGCAGCACGCGATTGTCATATCACAGTTGTACCTTGGCATTACACAGCAGAACAAATCCTCCATTTAAACCCTGATGGCATCATGCTGACGAATGGACCTGGCGATCCGAAAGACGTGGAACCTGCCATACAAACTATTCGTGAGCTGATCGGCCAAGTACCTATTTTCGGTATCTGTCTTGGTCACCAGCTGATTGCATTGGCAGCCGGTGCGAATACAGAAAAACTGAAGTTCGGTCATCGGGGCTCCAACCACCCTGTCAAAGACTTGGAAACAGGGAAAACCTACCTTACCTCACAAAATCATGGCTATACAGTCACAAAGGAATCCTTGGCCGCGACGGAACTCATCCTGACACAAGTAGCTTTGAATGACGGCACCGTAGAAGGGCTTAAACACAGCAAGTACCCTGTCATGTGTGTCCAATACCATCCGGAAGCGGCACCAGGTCCTGAGGATACCCGCCATTTATTCGATAACTTCCTTACAATGACAGCACAAACTAACCAAACATCCAAGGGGGAAGCAACTTATGCCTAAACGCACTGATATCCAGAAAATACTTGTCATCGGTTCAGGACCAATTGTGATCGGGCAAGCAGCTGAATTCGATTATTCCGGTACGCAGGCATGCCAGGCACTGCGTGAAGAAGGATATACCGTCATTCTTGCTAACTCCAATCCTGCTACGATCATGACGGATCATACTGTTGCGGATACTGTTTACATGGAGCCGCTCACGGTTGAATTCCTAAGCAAGATCATCCGCAAGGAACAGCCAGATGCTTTGCTGCCGACACTTGGCGGACAGACTGGATTGAACTTGGCTGTTGCACTTGATAACTCAGGTATTTTAAAGGAATTCGGTGTAGAACTGCTTGGTACATCCCTCGAAGCCATTCAGCAGGCAGAGGACAGAGAGCAATTCCGTGATTTGATGCATCAGTTGGGAGAACCAGTACCAGAAAGTCAGATCGTCACAACTGTAGAAGGAGCGGTGGCTTTTTCAGAAGAAATCGGCTTTCCTCTGATCGTACGTCCAGCTTACACGCTTGGCGGAACGGGCGGAGGAATGTGCTATAACCTGGAGGAACTAAAACAAATCACAAAGAACGGATTAGCGCTTTCCCCGGTGACGCAATGTCTGATTGAACGGAATATTGCCGGCTTCAAGGAAATCGAATATGAAGTAATGCGCGACAAAAATGATCAGGCAATCGTCGTCTGTAATATGGAAAACGTCGATCCAGTCGGCATCCACACAGGTGACAGCATCGTCGTAGCACCTTCCCAGACACTGAGTGACCGGGAATACCAGCTGCTGCGCAACGCTTCCATAAAAATCATCAAAGCACTGCAGATCGAGGGAGGCTGTAATGTACAGCTGGCTTTGGATCCGCATAGCTTCAACTACTATATCATCGAAGTGAATCCGCGTGTAAGCCGATCAAGCGCACTTGCTTCCAAGGCAACAGGTTATCCAATCGCGAAAATGGCAGCGAAGATTGCTGTCGGTTTGACACTGGATGAAATCAAGAATCCTGTAACAGGTACGACATACGCATACTTTGAACCAGCACTAGACTATGTTGTTGCCAAACTGCCGCGTTTCCCATTTGATAAATTCGTCAGCGGAAACCGTAAACTAGGTACACAGATGAAGGCGACAGGAGAAGTAATGGCAATTGGCCGCAATGTCGAAGAAGCTTTGCTGAAAGGTGTCCGCTCCCTTGATAACAAAGCAAACGGTCTTGCATCCATCAGCCTGGATAGAATGAGCGATGAAGAGATGGAGCATCGACTTGTCAAAGCGGATGATGAACGACTGTTTGTCCTGGCTGAAGCCTTCCGCCGCGGATACACAATTGAGCAGCTGCATGAACTGACTAAGATTGACCGCTTCTTCCTTTGGAAAATTGAAGCATTGATTGAAATGGAATCAAATTTGCAAGAACAGCCTTGGGAACTGGAATTGTTGAAGGAAGTAAAACAAAAAGGATTTTCTGACCGGGAAATAGCACACTGGTGGAACACGACGGAAGACAAGGTATATGAATTCCGGACTGAAAATGATCTTCAGCCTGTATACAAAATGGTAGATACGTGTGCCGCGGAATTCGAATCGCAAACACCTTATTTCTACAGCACCTATGAAGAAGAGAATGAATCTGTCGCTTCTGATAAAGAGAAAGTAATCGTGCTTGGTTCTGGACCAATCCGAATCGGACAGGGAATCGAATTCGACTATGCAACAGTCCATAGCGTCCTGGCTATCCGGGAAGCGGGATATGAAGCGATCATCATTAACAGCAACCCCGAAACCGTTTCGACGGATTTCAGTGTTTCCGATAAGCTCTATTTCGAGCCACTTACGCTGGAAGATGTGATGCATGTCGTCAACCTTGAAAACCCGCTCGGTGTAATCGTACAATTCGGCGGTCAGACTGCTATCAATCTGGCAGAAGGGTTGGAACGCCGCGGCGTCAAGGTGCTCGGAACATCTTTGCAGGCAATCGATGCAGCAGAAGACCGGGATAAATTTGAAAAACTGCTTGATGAATTGAGTATTGCAAAACCAGATGGAGCATCTATCACAAAGCTTGCGGATGCTGCTGCGACAGCGGAAAAAATCGGTTATCCCGTACTTGTCCGTCCTTCCTATGTGATTGGCGGAAGCAATATGGATATCGTCTACAATGACGAGGAATTGCAGAACTACATGGAAAAACGTGTACATGTCAGACATGATCATCCAGTACTGATTGATCAATACTTGACCGGTATCGAGGTGGAAGTAGACGCTATCAGCGATGGCGAAACAACTATCATTCCAGGGATCATGGAGCATATCGAACGTGCCGGCGTCCATTCAGGAGATTCCATTGCTGTTTATCCGACCCAGACGATAACCGAGGAATGCCGCCAGCAATGCATCGATGCGACAATGCAAATTGCAAATGCTCTTGGCGTAAAAGGCTTGATCAATATTCAGTTCGTTATCCATCAAAACAAAGCATATGTGTTGGAAGTGAATCCGCGTGCCAGCCGCACGATTCCGTTCTTGTCCAAAATTACACATGTAACGATGGCCAATATCGCTACACGCGCAATTTTGGGTGAAAAGCTAGCTGACATGGGATATGTTTCCGGGCTATTGCCGGAACCCGAGGATGTCTATGTGAAAGTGCCTGTATTCAGCTTTGAGAAGCTTCGCAGTGTCGATACGCTGCTCGGGCCGGAGATGAAATCGACAGGTGAAGCAATCGGGCATGATCGTACACTTGAAAAAGCACTTTATAAAGGTTTGCTTGCTTCGGGGCTGTCTGTACCGCAGGAAGGAGCTATCTTACTGACTGTAGCGGATAAAGACAAAGAAGAAGCGATGGAAATCGCAAAACTATTTTATGCGCTCGGCTTCCAGCTGTACGCTACCGAAGGAACGAGTGCAGCGGTAGAAGAAGCAGGACTTCCAGTTACAACAGTAGGAAAAGTCGGTGCTTCTGAGCAGAATGTAATCAGCATCATTGAAAATGGTGAAGTACAATTTGTTGTTAACACATTGACTTCCGGCAAGCAGCCTAGATCAGACGGCTTCCTTATCCGTCGTGAAGCTGTTGAGCATGGTATCGCCTGTCTGACTAGCCTAGATACAGCCAAAGCGATTGCGACTATCATCAAATCGATGACATTCACTGCTAAGCCTGTAGTAGCAGGAGGTATGCCGTCTTGATTCATGAACATCTTGAGATTATCAGCAGGGAAACAATTGCAAAAGATACAGTAGAAATGACCTTCAAGGGAAAGATGGCGCAGGAGAACATCCTGCCCGGTCAATTCCTGCATTTGCTAGTAGGAGAAGGCAGCAATCATATGCTGCGCCGTCCGATCAGCATAGCCGGTGTTGATAAACAGGAGTCTACTATTACGATTATTTTCAAACTACTAGGCGAAGGAACGAACACACTGGCTAAAGCAGAGCCGGGAGATCAGCTGGATGCGCTTGGACCATGCGGTCAAGGCTATCCAGTGGATGAACTCCAAATGGAGCATGCCCTGCTCGTTGGCGGCGGAATCGGTGTACCGCCTCTATATTATCTGGCGAAGCGTCTGCATGAAAAAGGCATCCAGGTAACGATGGTAGCGGGATTCCAGAACAAAGAGCAAGTTTTCTATGAGGAAGCATTCCGTAACCTTGGAGACTATTATCTTGCAACTGATGACGGAAGCGCAGGGGAAAAAGGGTTTGTGACGGATATTCTCTCAAAAGAAGAGTTTAGCTTCGATCAATTTTTCACCTGCGGTCCTACCGGCATGCTTAAAGCTGTCTCTACTCAGCTAGCAGAGGAAGAAGGTTTCATTTCGATTGAACAGCGGATGGGCTGCGGAATAGGCGCGTGCTTTGCGTGTGTCGTGCCTGCACCGGAAAGTGAAAGCGGCTATAAGAAAATATGCAAAGACGGCCCTGTCTTCCGGTCAAAGGAGGTTGTGCTCGCATGAATTTAGCAGTCAATCTCCCAGGCCTGGATATGAAGAATCCTATTCTGCCAGCTTCTGGCTGTTTCGGCTTCGGCAAGGAATACGCAGAGCTATATGACTTGAACCTCCTCGGCGGGATTACGATCAAAGCAGCAACCGGTTCTGCGCGTTATGGCAATAGCACGCCGCGTGTTGCCGAAACTACGGCGGGTATGCTCAACGCGATTGGCTTACAAAACCCAGGAGTGGACCAGATAGTAGAGAAGGAGCTTCCGTTTTTGGCAGATTTCGATACGCCGATTATTGCCAATGTAGCAGGCAGCACTGTCGAAGAGTATGTAGAAGTAGCACGGAAAATCAGCAAGCACCCGGTAATTAAAGCGATAGAGCTCAACATCTCTTGTCCGAATGTGAAAGAAGGCGGCGTCCAGTTCGGAACTGATCCGGAGCTTGCCAAAATGGTTACAGCTGCTGTGAAAGAAGTAAGTAATGTCCCAGTCTACGTGAAGCTTTCACCGAACGTCACCGACATTACGGTCATTGCTCGTGCAGTGGAAGAAGGAGGGGCAGATGGCCTGTCCTTAATCAATACATTGACAGGTATGCAAATTAACCTAGCAGGCAGGAAGCCATTGCTAGCCAACAAAATAGGCGGGTTGTCCGGTCCAGCCGTAAAGCCAGTAGCAATCCGCATGGTTTACCAAATACGTCAAATGACTACTCTGCCGATTATCGGTATGGGAGGTGTGACGACGGCTGAGGATGTGCTGGAATTCCTTTTAGCAGGTGCATCTGCTGTGGCAGTAGGTACCGCTAACTTCCAGCATCCATTCGTGTGCCCAGAAATCATCCAGAACCTGCCGCACGTCCTGCAAAATTATGGATTCGCGAGTGCCGAGGACGCAATCGGAAAGGGGCATGAATATGCAGACACCAATCTATCTCGCGCTTGATTTCCCTACAGGGGAAGCAGCGCTACATTTCCTGAGTCAGCATGAGTTGGCCGAGATACCGGTAAAAGTAGGGATGGAGCTATTTTACCGGGAAGGTCCATCCATCGTTCACCAATTGAAAGAGAATAACCATCCAATCTTTCTCGATCTTAAACTGCATGACATTCCGAATACTGTTAAAAGCGCTATGCGTAATCTAGCAGGACTTGATGTAGATATACTTAATGTTCATGCGTTAGGCGGAGCAAAGATGATGGAAGACGCAAAAGAAGGTCTGTTGCAGGGAGCAAAAAATGCTGTTCCTAAACTGATAGCTGTGACGATGCTGACATCTATGGATGAAGACACGGTTCGGACCGACCTTAAACAGCCGATGGAACTCGCTGCTTATGCTCTGCATCTGGCCGAATTGTCCAAGACAGCAGGGGCTGATGGGGTAGTTTGTTCTCCTCATGAAGCAGCAAGTATCAAAGCAGCTTGCGGAGCTGACTTCCTTACCGTCACTCCAGGAATACGGCTTGCGGGATCCGATCAAAACGATCAGCATCGTATCGCAACACCTGCTGGTGCTAGGAAAATGCAAGCGGACTATCTCGTAATCGGAAGAAGTGTTACAGCAGCATCCAATCCAAAACAAGCATACGAACAAGTAATCGAGGAGTGGAAAAACTATGACAACTACAACTAATATAGCAGAAGCACTGCTTTCAATAGATGCGATTCAAATTGATCCAGCCAAAAGTTTTGTATGGGCATCTGGAATCCACTCGCCGATTTACTGTGATAATCGGCTGACACTCGGTCACCCGGAAGTACGGACGGCAATAGCTCGCCAGTTTCAAGCGAAGTTAGCAGAATTGCCGGAAACAGATATCATAGCAGGCTGTGCGACCGGCGGAATCCCGCATGCTGCCTGGCTTGCTGATAAAGCAGCTCTGCCGATGATCTATGTCCGGTCCAGCAAAAAAGGTCACGGAAAAGGCAACCAAATCGAAGGAGCAGACGTTGCGGGTAAACATGTAGTCGTTATCGAGGATCTTATTTCAACCGGGGGCTCTGTTATCAACACGGTCCAAGCACTGCAGGAAGCAGGGGCGATTGTGACGAAAGTATTGGCCATCTTCAGTTATAATCTAAAACAAGCAGATAATGATTTTGATGCCTCTGGTGTTCCGTTTGAGACACTGACTAATTTTGATTCTTTAGTTGATATTCTTGTAGAGAAAGAGACGATAACTCCTCAGGAGAAACAAGAATTATTGGATTGGCGTAATACATTGTAAAAGGATGTTGAGATACGTCTTTCAAAATGTAGAGACTGAATCTTATCATAAATAATAATCTTGATCATTTAAGAGTCCATCAGAGTAACCTCTGAGGGGGCTCTTTTTTAGCATAATGATATAACAGTAGTTGTTAAAGTTGAAAAATACCCGATAAAAATAAGAAAGGATTGTTTCTTGTGAAGTTCAACTAGAAGCATAATGTAACTGTGATAACCAAAGGAGATTTGAGAAGGGAGGATTAATATTTTTTATGAAGTTCTAAACAAAAATCAGCAACATTCTAGAGATATATTTCTCCGAAGAATCACGTCGATTTAGATTGATTATTAGTGGTCTCCATATACTTGGTGCAGGAAAACATCTCCTGAATTTTGGTCAAGTACTTAACTTCTATTTAAAACCCTATACAACTCATCGCTATAATGTTTAATATGGATTTAGTAGCAGCTTGATTAAATAGTGAGAACGGAGTGCGTTAATGGAAATTAAAGAAATTAGAGAAATCGGCGTATTTAAAGAAGAACTTGCAAGTTTGTTCCAAACAGTTGTTGCTGATGGCGCATCTATGAATTATTTGCACCCAATGCATAAGGAAACAGCATTATCCTATTGGGATTCTGTACTCTCAGAACAAGTACGACTATTCATTGGACTGCTTGATGGCGAAATTGTTGGCACTGTCCAGCTAATTTACAGCGATAAAGAAAATGGCCGTCATCGTGCAGAAATTGCCAAATTGATGACCAGCACTAAAGCGAGAAGGAAAGGTGTCGCCAGAATGTTGATTCAGCATGCGGAGCAAGCAGCAAAGTCAGAGGGCAAAACACTGCTATTGCTTGACACGGAGAAAGAAGGGCCAGCTAATTTGCTTTATCAGTCTGAAGGATATGTACTGTTTGGAGAAGTGCCGGATTTTGCGCAGGACGCATTTGGCACGTTTCTAGCTGGTAATTTTTATTATAAGATAATAGGATGATCAATTGGAGCTTCTTATTAATCAATAAAATAATATTGTCTTTTTTCTACTCTCCATCACGATAAGCATATCATTCTTAAGATAACTATTGACGTCATTTTGGATAATTTTCTTTGAAACATCAAATACAGTAGAAGATCTAATGAGCTTAGAGATTAAGTGAATCTTTCTAAATGATATAAGAGCAATGCTAATGCATTGCTCATTATGACGCGTCCGCCTGTTAAAAAGGCCTCTAATTGATAGAGGCCTTTTTTGCTAAGTTACATTAATTTATCATAAGTAATGAATCTTGGAAAATTCCAGTAGCAGTATAGGGATATAAAAAACTATTTGACTCTTGACTTACTCAATACTCCATAATGTAAATTAACAGTTACTGCAAGGCATGATGTTATTTAACCGATGTAGTTAAGACATTAAATCAAGAGGAGTGGTTTCTTTGTTAGATTATGATTATGATTTAATTGTTATTGGGGCTGGGGCAGGTGGGCTCAATGCTTCATTGGAAGCAGTAGCATTAGGTAAAAATGTTTTATTAGTTGAAAAGTTTAGACCGGGTGGAGAATGTACATGGTCCGGTTGTATACCGAGTAAGGCATTGATACAAATAGCGGATGAAATTCACAATGCAAAGAAATATTCAGAGATATCAATTGATACAAAAGAAGTGATGGAAAAAGTACGGCAACTAACAAGGACTGCTCATGAAGGAGAAAGTGTTACCGTATTAAGAAATGAAGGTATTAATTACCTGAATGGATTTGCAAAATTCGTAAATGAGAATACCGTGGAAGTAGACGGAAAAAATATAACAGCTACAAATATTATCATAAGTACTGGATCAAGTGCATTTGTGCCTGACATAAAGGGATTAAATAATACGGACTTTCTTACAAATGAAAATATCTTCAAGCTTGAAAAGCTTCCAGAGAGCATTATTGTTTTAGGTGCTGGGGCTATCGGAGCAGAATTGAGCCAAGCAATGGCACGTTTAGGTGTTATAGTAACTATGGTTGAAATGGAAAACTCCATCCTTTATAAGGAGGATAAAGAAGCTGTAGCCTTATTGACTAATATTCTTATATCGGAAGGAGTAAAGATTATAAGTGGCGCCAAGGGTACTGAGGTTAGAAAAGTTGATAATAGTGTTGAACTCATTTTAGATATAGATGGTAAGATAGAAACGATAGGTGCAGAAAATATATTAATTGCTTTAGGCAGAAAGGCAAATCTTGAAGGAATTAATCTAGATGAATTAGAGATAGAAAAAACCAATAAAAATATTATTGTAAATGAGTTTATGCAAACCAATATTTCAAATATATATGCTGTTGGAGATGTTGTGGGACCGTATCTTTTCTCCCATATGGGTGGTATACAAGGCAGAACCGCTGTACGTCACATGTTTAGCTCCAATAAAATTAGCGGTATGACAAAAGATTATGTATGGACTACTTTTACACACCCAGAGCTTGCAAGAACTGGATTAACTGAAAAAGAAGCCAGGGAAGAGTATGGAGACAATATAAATATATATAAAACCAACTTTTCTTCCTCAGATAGAGCAGTTGTAGACGCAAAGTCTCAAGGTTTAGCTAAAGTCATATGTGATAGTGAAGGAAAGGTTATTGGAGCGAGCATACTAGGAGAGCGAGCTGGTGAATTGATAGGAGAAATTCAGTTACTAAAGCTGTTCAATCAACCTTTTACTAAGTTAGTAGAAGCTATTCACCCTTATCCAACTTATAGTGAAGTCTTAACAAGTCTAAGTAAGAGTTCTAAATAATAAAAATATTACTCCCCTGTTTTTCTAATGGGGAGTTTGCTGGTTTTAAATATTCTTAAAAGGAGTTTTAGGATGAAAAAGTTATTTCGTACCGGGGATGTTGCCAAACTACATGACGTTACATCTGATACTGTGCGCTTTTATGATAAAGAAGGATTAGTTAATCCAACAATAAAAAAACAAAAATATAGATACTACGATTTAAATACTACTTCCCTATTTAGTATAGTCACATTATTAAGAGAAGTGAATATGCCTCTACAGGAAATAAAGAAAACCTTATTAAATGATGAATTAAGTCATCTAACTGCACATTATGAAGAACATACTAAGTATCTAGTTGAACAAAAGGAACAACTAGAAAGAAAAATATCATATCTAAATGAATATAATCAAAAGCTAAATAATTTTGAACACAAGCCAAATACTTTTGAAGTAATAGATAATTTAAATTTATATATTTGTGAGGGACAGCACTTTTCTTTGGAAGGAACGATGGACTTTAACGATACAAGTTCAAATTACGTTGATGATCAGCTGTGGAATAGAACCTCTCTCATAGTTAAAATGAATTTCCATGTTAATAAACTCACTAAGAAGGAAAATAAATATTATTGCGGAAATATTATTGATAGCGAATGTAACGAAGCAAAACCTTTAATCATGGATAATCTATTGAGATTTAATTTCGTCGGAAGAATTGATGATGATGACAAATATTTAGAAGAGATATATAAAAAGGCAGTCATCTATTGTAAGAGTAATAATTTGTCTTTATCACCACATGCTCCAGTTTATGAGCTTTTCCTTTTGACTCAAAAAATAGACAATATAGACAGACACTATATAAGTATCTTTTTTCAATTAATTAACAATAAATGAGAAGCTTAAAAAATAATACAGTATACTTTCCTTCAATGCAAAACAAAACAGCCATCCTCCGGTCAAGTACCGGCAGCTGGCCGCTTAAAGTTGTTTCTTACCTGCCTCAAAAACGAGGCAGTCTTATTCATGATTTATTTTTGCAGGGTATCTATAATGTTTATGAAGCATTTATACTTATCACAATATAAAAGAATTTTTATAAAAAAATCATCCTTATTTTAAAACAAGCCCTTTCTATATGTGAATATACATTATAAACAATCTACTATTTTATACTTTATACAGCGATTTTATCACCCATGCTTTCTTGTACGTAACAATCTAATGCGATAGACAATATAAATTATATAAAAAAGTGTTAATATCAAAGCCGTTATTGATATAGTGTCAAATACCAGTAAAAGTACTCCTATTAAAATTAATATAGTAGTTTTAGTATTCGGCAGCGAAATATTTTTAAAACTTGGTATCTGTAGTTTACTTACCATCAAGTAACTAAGAACAGCGATAATTAGAAAGTTTCCTATTGGTGGAATATGTGAATGAAATAGAGTTGATAAAGCTAATATGCCCCCCGCTGCTGTAATAGGGACTCCTGTAAAGTATGAAATGTCTTTTGTAGTCTCTGAATTAAAGCGAGCAAGTCTGAAGCCGCCACTGAGAAGAAATAGACCCGCTAGTGAATAATCGAATACACTTCCTTCAATCGTATTCGTATAAGAGAAAAGGATACAAGGGGCAATGCCAAAGGTTATGATATCTGCAAGTGAATCCAGTTCTTTACCTACTTTGCTATTGGCATTGAACCGACGCGCTAATCTGCCGTCTATCCCATCGAGCATCATACCGAGCAAGATTAGCAAAACAGCAATATCAAAATGATTGGCGACCGTGAAACCGATTGACAAAAAACCACAGTACATATTAGCTAGCGTGATACTATTTGGGATATGCTTTAAAATATTCATAATTGTTTCCACCTTTTACAGAATGAAATTTTTGTATTATAGTTTCATATACATTTAAAGTTTTAGAGGAGTTGCTCTATTATGCTAAAATCGGTTTTGAAATTATTAGTAGAATTAACTGGAAATCATTATATGTCACGTATACTGGCTGCTTTTACAGCATCTAAATATAGTAAGTTTCTCATCCCTATTTATGTCGCTGTTTACAACGTGAATAAGGAAGAAATGCGTGATGGCTTAGCTTCTTACCCATCTCTTCAATCATTGTTCACTCGCCATCTGAAAGTTGATGTACGTACGATTGATCAGCAAACGAAGAGTGTTGTCAGTCCAGTGGACGGCATCGTGAGTGACTATGGAACCATAAAACAAGCCACTGCTGTATCAGTAAAGGGAAAAGAGCTTCTAATCAACGAGTTAATGGGTAATGATTCCAAAGCCGATAGCTACGAGGGTGGAAGTTATATTGTTATTTATCTTTCGCCCCAGCACTATCACCGTATTCATAGTCCAGTAAATGGTACTATTATTGATAGTTATACACTAGGTGGAAAATCGTACCCGGTAAATAAGCTTGGCATAAAGTATGGAAACCGACCTTTGTCGACCAATTATCGTCGTTTGACAGAGATTCAAACAGAATATGGTAAGTGTGCCCTCGTTAAAGTTGGGGCACTTAACATTAATAGTATACAGCTGACTTATAAAGAAAGTCAGCTAGAAAAAGGACAAGAGGTAGGATACTTTTCTTTTGGTTCAACAGTTATACTCTTGTTTGTTGATAGGGTTTCGATGAATAATTTATCAATTGATCAACACGTTAAAGTTGGAGAAAGAATTAGTCTATTTGGTTAATTTCTTTCTAAACCGGATAATTAGGTAAGAAATAAGACCTATGCAAGCCAAAAGTATAAGTACTTTTCCAGATTGATGTAAGACACCTTCAACAATTTCCCATTTCTTTCCTAGAATAAGTCCAAGTATTATAAAAGTATTGACCCATACTGCAGCCCCTATATACGCAAAGAATGCAAATTTACCAAATCGGTAATTGGAAATACCAGCCATATAGGCAGTGATATGACGAATGCCGGGAATGAAATATCCAAACATCAACAGCCAACCACCGTATTTTGAAAAGTACTTTGCTGTTACTTTTATTCTATTTTCGGTAATATGCATTTTTGGCCCGAACCGTTGCAGAAATGGTAACCCTAACTTTATTCCCAATATATAGCTAATACTAATTCCGAAAATAGATCCGACCATTGCGGCAAAGATCGAACCGGACCATGTCATCCGTTCAATAAAGATGTTATATCCTACATAGGTCAGTAATATTTCGTCTGGGATAGGCAATCCCACAATACCAAGTACTAAAGCTATAAAAATCCCTATGTATCCGTAATTCTCTATTAAGTTACCTAATTGTTCCATCTATGATTCTCCTTGAATTTTTTTTAGATTGAATGTTAGAGTACTGGTATTAAATAGTACAAAGCAAACAGTTGCATAAAAAATAGCATTCCTTTAAGAAAGGGATGCTATTTTCCATTAAATGAAAGCTTAGTTGTCCTTCCTACATAGAGTCTCTAGTAAATCAACTTCTTCTCGGACAATTTATAATACTGGTTTACCTTTGTTTTGCCCATTTTCAGCTCATACTTTAAATTCACCACTTGATCTCAATAAAGGTTAAGTAGTACAGCGAATGAGCCGCCAAAACTTCTAGAGACACTATAATCCATATATTCTACTTTAATACCCTGGTTTCAACTGCTCTCCCATAGCTTTTAATTCAGGATTTCTAATAGAGAGGTTTTCGTTAATATGCAGTCCTTTGATTCAGGTTTGCAGCCATCACCCAGGGTAACCACACACGACATACCATGGGAATGTAATCATAAACATAGAAAAGCTTAAAAGTGAGAATAGCTCTTTTTGAATAGCAAAACAAATTCTCTAATCTAAAAAAATGTTCTCATCATGTACATCGCATCATAAGTTAAGGTAACTAAACTATAATAACTTTGATTTCTTTTGTAAAGAGGAAATAAAAAAGAATCGATACGTCCTCTTAACTTTTAAGTCCTGGTAAGATTAAATCAATAGCCAGCTTGTACAAATTCTTTTGCTCTTGATTTGAACGATAGCCATATAATTCTGCATTTGTTAAGGAAGTGATGAAATTATATAAAAGAACAGATACTTCATCGAGTTGTAAGTCTTTTTTAAATTCGCCACTTTTGATTCCGTCTTCTAAAATACGGCTCACAATTCGAAATTCAGGCTCATAAAGTTCTACAACAGCTTCGTAATTGTCTTTATTTGTGGAAACAATATATTCATGAATCGTGTTCATTATTGGCTTTTGCAGCATTATATTATTTAAATTCGCCCAAATATATAATTTCCTTTCATTTGACTTCTCATTCTTAGAAGTAATGTCCCAGTTACGAATAAATTCGTTAGATACTCGCTGGATACAATATAAGTACAACTCTTCTTTATTTTTAAAATGATAATAAATAGTGCCTTTACTAAAGTTCGTTTCATTTTTGATATCTGCCATTGATGTGGAGCTATATCCTTTATGTTCAAATATCTTTGTTGCGACATCTACAATAAATTGTTTTGTGTCTTCGCTATTTACTCCTGTTGGTCTGCTCATACTTCCTCCAACTGTTTTTTCTTAATTTTAGCTCATTGTAACATATTATGCTAAATAATTGAACGTTCGTTCAATTATTTATTGTATTAACATTTAATTTATGTGTTTTTCGGATAATATAATTGACCGAACGTCCGAATAATGATATTGTAACTTTGAAGGGAGTGATTGATATGAAGAACAAAGTAATCATTATTGGTGGAGGCATTGCAGGTTTAGCTATGTCGTTATTTTTGAAAAAGGCAAATATTGAAAGTGTGGTTTATGAGCAAGCGGAAGCGTATGGCAAAGTAGGTGGGCATTTTGTAATTCACCCAAGTGGTGTACAGATGCTGGAGCTATTGGGACTAGGGGAAGAAATCAAACAAAACAGTCATCAAATAGTTGATTTTGCGGTACTTGATCAAAACAATATGCCATTATTTGAAGAAATGGAAGAAGAACAGGAAATAGAAGGAATGCCGCATTTAATCAATGTTGCACGTTTCCATTTAATCGATGTGTTATATAAAAAAGCGATGGAGTTAGGCATTGACATCCAGTTTGGTAAGCGCCTAAAAGGATTTACACAAAACGAGCACAGCGTACATGTGACTTTCGAAGATGGTACAGAAGAAGTCGGGTCAATTTTAATCGGTGCTGATGGCGTGCGTTCGAAGACGCGGGAGCTATTATTCCCGTTCCCGTCAAACCCGTTAAAATATCTTGGGAAAACTGGTGTGTACGGTATGATTGAAACAGATAAGTTAGGGGCGTTAAAGGAGTACTTCACGACAGAGACATCATTGATGTATTTTCATGATAACTTTAATTTCTTCGTGTCAAAACATCACCCAACTGATACGGAAATTTCATGGTCTCTTATTACCACAGAGCCACGCAAAGTTGCAAAAAAGATGTTTGAAGGAAAGCCATTAGAGCAGTTGAAGGCTGATTTAGCTGCACGCTTTGAAGGCTGGGAAATGCCAATTCAGCATTTAATTCAATCAACGGATCATATTATTGCAAAGCAACTCTATCGTATCGATTTAATGGAACATTATTCGCATGGACGTATTGTTTTAATCGGTGATGCATTGCATACAGCGGATCCCAATGCAGGAATGGGAACAACGCTAGCTTTTGAAGATGCAATGTATTTAGCAAAAATGCTGCGTGATCACGATTACGAAGATGCATTCTATTATTTCGAGCATGACCGTAAACCACGAGCAAAAAAGGTGTTTCATAGTGCAAATCTCTTAGACAATTTGGAATTTGATAATGTGGAGGACTATGCGTTCTTTAATGATGGAATAAATGCTAGCTGGGAAAAGTAAAGATGAATAATTTTAACCATGAAGTTACCTTTTTTACAAAACATCCTTATCTTGTTCACCTTGCATTTCGAGCTGCTTATTTTGGTGATAGCATATATCTTTATGTACCAGATGAACAGATATTTATTCAGTTAGAGAAAGAGCTAGCTAATGCAAGAAAGTTCTTTCAAGACTATTACGGCAACCATAGCAAAACAATTGATGCTCTCAATAGAATCTTTTTTATTGAGGATGCTACGGAAGCTGTACAAAATAAAGATATTATCGTGACATCGGAAGAATATACGGCATTTTACAAGCAAGTATTAAAATGTGCATTTTCTAATACGGTTTTTATCACAACCGTGACAGGGCCTGTTTCGAATAAAGTGTTGAATTCTTCAAATAATATTGTAGCTTGCCGTTTCTCAAATGCAAATTGGGAGGCAGATGTTGTTGAGATCATGCCAAAAATCAATACATCTCAGAAGGTACTTGAAAAAACAATGGACTGGTGTAAAGGAATGTCACTTACACCACTATTATTAAAAAAAGCAAATGAGCAGTTTGTCTTTGATACATTTCGAAATACGCTAACGCAGGTTGCTATTGATTTGTATAAAAACGGTGTTGCGGATAGGGAGACAATAGATGCCTGCTTAACAGAACAAACCGGGGCTTATGTTGGACCTTTTGGCATGATGAATGCTGAGAAGCAGTATAAACATTGAATCATTCAACAGTAGCCTTTAAGTGTGATGACACCTTAAAGGCTACGTTATTGTAGGAGGACAAATCATGGAAACAATGCAGCAAGATCTCATGAATAAACCGGTTAAAAAGGTTTTCTTTCATTTCTTTTTCCCGGCTGTTATCGGCATGCTACTCATGTCCGTAAATATGCTGTTAGATGGTATTTTTGTAGGACGTGGCGTTGGAGAATTCGGCTTAGCAGGTGTTAATCTAGCAGCACCAATTTTTACAGTAATTCTCGCCATTAGTCTATGGATAGGCATTGGTGGAGCGACATACTTTTCAACAGCTGTTGGCGAAGGTGATATACAAAAATCACGAAGCAGTTTTACATTGGCACTTGCTATTTTTATTGGATTGCTTGGTGTGATTAGCGTTGTTGGTTATCTAAATATAAGCACAGTAGCAACATGGCTTGGAGCTAATGAAGATACAATTACACCAACAATAGAGTATTTACGCATCTTGTTCTCGTTAGGGTGGATTTTAGGTTTACAGCAGCTGTTAGGGATTTTCATCCGTAATGACGGTAGACCAGTGCTAGGAATGGTTTCGTTAGGGGCAACGTCCATTGTTAATATATTGTTGAATTACATTTTTATTTTCATGTTTGACTTAGGAGTATTCGGGGCAGGATTAGCGACAGTAATCGGAGGAGCTGTTGGAGTTGCAATTTTTATCCCGCACTTCTTTAAAAAACAAGTAGTATTAAATAAATTGGAATTTAATTGGTCTAAGCAATTAATCAGACGAATTTTAGCAATAGGTTTACCTAGTCTATTAGCAGAATCCGGAGCATTTGTTTTAGTTGTAGGGTACAACTTAAGCGTTGTTGCAGCATTAGGAACAGAAGGGGTCACAGCTTTCTCAGTTATCAACTATTTACACGGTTTCATGTTCTTGGCGTTTTTTGGTATAGAGACTGCGATGCAGCCAATGATTAGCTATTATCAAGGTGCACAGAAAAAAGTACAAATGCGCGATACAATCAAATTAGGAGAAACAACGGCAATAGCACTCGGGTTACTATTATTTGTTATCGGCTTCGCCTTTGCGCCTATGTTAGTTAGTTTATTTGGGATTAACGATCAAAGCATTATTGACATAGCGGTTAATGGCATTCGCTTGTTCTTCATTGGTTATTTATTTATTGGAATCAGCTTTGTCTATATGACATATTTCCAGTCAGTGGGGAAAGTATGGTTTGCAACTCTTATTACGGTCTGCAGAAGTTACGTATTATTTTTAGTATATTTATTTGTTTTACCGAAATTTTTCGGAGTAAATGGAATTTGGCTGACAATGCCGATAGCAGAGTTAACAATGGCAATTCTTATTGTGTTATTTGTAAGAAAAAGAGTAAAGCAGCAATTTAATAATGACAAGCTTAATGGAGGGAAAGAAGTAGTCACTTCTACTACCTTATGAGAAGCAATGACTTACACAATAAGGGTTCATATGTATTATATATGTCTAATATGTATGAACCCTTATTTTATCTATATTAATTCATTTTTAGTCTTGATAAACTGTTACCATCTGGGATATCTATATCCAGCAACTCTTTGAAGCGGCTGGTTACTTCATTATTGTGTCGCGTATAGAGTTTTACGACCCCATCCCATTTGGAAAGGGTTAAGCGTATACCATCATATTTTAATTCGCTTAGGTATTCACCATTTGAGAATGCTTCGTCTGCTTTATGCAATAACATCGGTGAAATGTACATATACAAAACCCCCCATTATACTTTAATAGGGGGTGAGCTTAATGGATCATACTAGATGTTATTAGAAATCTGTTAATTTAATAGAGTGCGGTGTAATGCCTTTATCATAGGCAGTTTCTTTGCTGCTAACCATACCAAGTGCGCCGCTAACTACGATTGTGGTAATCAATGCTACGACAAACAATTTCTCTTTCAAAAGAATCACCTCATTGTTTAATTTTTCTTCTCCATTATAGCAAGGGCGATTTTATTATAGTGATTTGCTTCCTCAAAATTTGAAATACTTTCATAATAATTGGCCAACAATCTAGCGTAAACCGGAATATCGTGATCCTTTTCATTATCCAGGAAGTAATGAACCGCTTGAGAGAGCTTTTCCTCAATTTCGCCGACCTCAAAGTGTGTGACTAATAGTACGTTATAACGATGGATGAAGTCTTGATTTTGTAGCTTTGTAGCCAATTGAAGACCCTCAGCCACATGATTGCTTGCTTCTTGCAGTTTACCGTTTTGAATGAGACTTTCGGTAAGATGATATAGAGACTCCAGCAAAAACGGCGGTTCTGACGCAATTACCTGATTAAAATATCGAATAGCTGCTTCATACATTTTCTGCTTTTTGTATAATAACGCGAGGTTATGATAGGCAATATGCTGATACGTATCCAGGTTTAACTCCATATAATGCTTCAAGCCGCTATGGATATATTCTTCAGCTAGTTCATAAAATCCAATGTCAGTATAATTAAGTCCTAATGAAATCTCTGCGTGGGCCAGCTGCTCCTTGAATACAGGCAGCTCTTCATAAATATGATAAGCTTTTTCCAAATGGAATAGGGACTTAGAGTTTAGATCCATATGGTAATAAACAGTTCCCATCTCATACCGGTAGTCAGCTTCATCTGCTTGATCGGTGAAGTGTCCGCTCAACTCTTCAGCAAGCTCATATTCCTTCAGGGCAGCAGAGAATTCATGCTTTCTATCATAGTACATACCTAAGAAGTAGTGAAAATAAAATCGGAGCTGATCAGCGGCATTATCCATATCCTTATGAAGCTCACTTAAGATGCTGAAAGCAGTTTCCCTTTCATTGCATAATAAATGATAGCGGCTGCGCATTAGGTTATAAAGAATATTATCCTGCTTATCTAACCTTGTCACCAAGTCTTCCAGTTCGACTAAAAATGCCTTGGAAGCATCTTTTTTCTTTTGTTTGATAAGCATGTGCCAAATGTGAACGCGTTCTTGGAATTCTTCTGAAGTGATAGTGTTTATCTCTTTCATATTCTACTCCTCTTATAAGAATCGACATTGAAAGCATAAGTAAATGATACCACTTTTAAATTAGCCAAAAGTTGGGAAAGTGTAGTACTATAAGCGACATTGATATGGTAATTACACACCTGAATTTCTAAAATAAAGATACCCGGCATAGCTTTGGCTATTCAAAATAATCATGGTATGATTAATTAACAACTTATAACGGAACGGAGAGATCAGTATGGAGCGTATGAACGCTACTCAATTAGAGCAGTACCAGTCGTTAAAGAACTCCTTGCTGGAGGCAACAAGTGAATCTGAGGTCAAATATTTCGAAGAGCAAATACATTCGTTTCTTGATGAATTAGGTTTTCCTCAATAAAATGAAGAATAAACAAGACCAGGAGATAATCACCTGGTCCTCAGATTGTAGAGAAACCCCAGTTTCTCTACAATCTTTTTTATATGATAATTCTTCTGTGGTATTTTAAGGACTGCT
>NZ_JBFEGH010000022.1:0-57797 GCF_047228925.1 Terribacillus jepli
ATTCTTGGTTCCTTCGGATCACGTGGAATTACATATACTCCATCCAAAAAAGCATTATCAAAATTATTTATTTCATCGTTTATTTTATTCTTATCTCTTTTTACTTTATATAACCTGAACAATCTCCATACAATAAGGAAACACACCGTATAACCCAACGCTATGCTAGTAATTTTCATGCTATCCACCTCTAACTTTGTTATTCTCAATCCACTTCTGAAACTACTAACACTATAAATATAGAATATAACTTGTATGCTTAAATTACTTTTTAGTTAGAAAGCCACTCCAACTCCCTTTTTCAAAAAAATAATCTAGTAAAGGAGCAACTTTCGTATGCCACTCGGTAAAGAAATAAATCAAAACCTAATTAAAAATGCTAAGAAGACTGCAGCCAAACATCAGAGGTTCAAAGAAAGCCTCAAAAGCTTTTACCTCAATAACAGAGAAAAAGAGTATCAACAAAACCAACTTGAAATGTCACAGCTCTTAAAAGATTTAGATAGTAGACAACAACAATAGTGAATCTGTAGCAAAGTTTGCCCTTTATAACTTTTTGGTTAAAAAGGATCTTATAAAACCAAATCAAATCTACTTTGAAAGGAACAATACTTCAATGAAATTATATTCAGAATGGGAAGCAGCAAATAAACTTAGTTTGAGTATCGAGACTATCCAACGTATGTGTGAAACTGGAAAGTTGAAGGGCTGCCGAAAAATTCAAGACACTTGGAAAATTCCTCAAGACAACTTCATTACTAACAAAGTACATGATATTAAGTCAGAAAGCTTTCTGCGAAATCTTGATAGAAAGAATAGTCTCAGCGATAATGTAAATGAGTTTGATTTATAAAACATGAATAGCGCACTCTCTGCAAAGAGAGCGGGTTACTCCAATGGAACAATCTTGCCATTAGGATACTCCTTTACCAACTTGCCATCCTTCTCGTATACAATATACGTATTATTCTTCTTTGCCTGTTCCATGGCCACCTCCCCGGTCCTTTTTATGTACTCATCCATCCACGCATACTTCCTCTTTGGACGATTGTTTTTGTTATCTGCCATACTTAAGACCTCCTATAAAATTTTATTCTTCAGAAGACGCTCAGAGGCTTCTCATGCAACTTTCACATTCCATTTACTTTCGCCTATTTATCTCATTCTTGATAGCCCAATAGCCTTTCTACTTGCATTATGAGCTGCTCTATAAAACGGGTTATACCTCTTTTCATCTGAATTAAGAGAGCTGACAATCAAGTCTATATCCGGATTAGAAAGAGAGAATAATTCCATCTTTTTATTTATTCTCTTAGCAACATCATTAATAATTGGAAAATTCTCTAGTAGCATGTCCTCATCATACACTAAGTCAATTCCTTTCCAATCACTATTAATAATTACCTTTGAAGGTGCGTTAATCAGATTACCAAGTACAAAATCCAGGTGTTGTATCGCAAAGTCAACGGCCATAACCTCTCCATAGATACTTACTGTTTGCATACGGCTGTTATATTGTTTTTTGGATTTTACATATGTACATCCTTGTCCTACATAAATAGCTCCTAAACCAAATATACCTTGTCTTTTTAATTCTGATGTATCAACAAATACACGAAGAGTTTCTTGATCCCATAACCAATTATCTGCTCTCTCTCTCGCTTCTTTTGGCGGTATCTTTTGTTCTCTATGAAGTGCTGCTTTGTGTCCATTCCCATTGTGTTGATACACTCTTCTATTCTTCAACGGAAACCCTCCTCCTTACTACTGACTATAGGCAAAATAAAAACAGCTCACATCCGATTGAATGTGAGCTGTTGCGTATTTATTAAACTGTCTATACATTTTTTATTTTTAATAGTCATCATAATTCCAGCTTTCTTGCGAATTTTAACTAAGCTTTTCAAGATTCAACTTCTTAAATCTATTCTACCATTTTCATCCTTCACCTGATATTAATTAAAGAATTTCTTTATAAAAGACTTTTTAAATAAAAAGTTAGAAAGTCCACTGTGTCAGATTATTGAATAAATGTATTAACAAGGTCATAAACGTGAAATCAGTCTATGCACTAAAACTTGTCGTTTTGTCTAAAGTCTATAATATGTAATGATTATTTGATTTACAGCTCTTATTTTTACCTATTGTCAAAACGAAGTATGTATTCTTCGTTCAAACCTGCAATTATATTAAACTTCTGCCATTTATGTCGTTAAAACTTGCAGTTTTATCTTATGTTTCTGCTTGAATTATGTATTGCATTCAATAAAAATTGACTCCTTTTGTCGCTTAAACCCCATTGCATAGCCCTTTTCTTAACTTCTGCTATTTCCATCGTTCAAACTTGCAATTTTGACTAATGAATCAGTTTATAGATAATCAAGATTGGTTAATCTAGGTGATTTGTCAAGAGGTGTCTTTCATATGATAGAAAGGAAGATCATAATGTTCATCCCCAAAAAGGATAACGAAGGGGAGTATATATTGGCTCGCATTCTAATTAAAGAGAATTCGAGCTTTTATAAGCCATTTATTCGCTATCTATGTGTGGTTAGTAAAAGCTAGCTACTTGAACAGTTAGTGATAAATCGTCATCTACAGCGTTTAGGTTATCTCCCGCTTTGCGGTATTCATCGTTGATGATTGCCCCTACACGGATTGTGCTACCCGGCTTCGCATCTTTTGGAATGGTAATAGTACCAGCAGTACCTTTACGTCCGCCTTTTGAGATGCTTCCACTACCTGTGGATTTACCTGAAACATCATCATAATCCTTATCATATTGACCACTTTCTTCTAATGAGGATTTATAGTTCAAAGCTAGGCCAGTATCTACTGTCAAAGGAGTATGCTTTGTTTTAGTTACTTTACTCAAGTTTTCAACGTTTGTTTCAATTCGATATGTTTTACCAGGGACAACCTTATCAGTTGCTGCTTTATGCCAATCTGCAATATCACCAATTTCGATTTCTCTTGATTCGGCTTTAACTCGATTAACTTCTTTCACAATACGACGATTGGTTGTATGTACACCATCATCTATGAAGTCATTTTCTACAAGTCGCAACTGTCTTAAGTTCAAGTTCATGTAACCATCACTTTTGTCTGCATACAGCGTAAAAGTACGGTATTTTGAACCACCAGAGTGATAAGCAGCAAATGCAGCTCCACCGTATTTACCATCTTGCTTATTATTGTTGATTGGGTTCTCTTCTGGTTCGGTCTGTAAAGACAATATCTTCATCCACTGATTAACAGAATGCATTTTTTTCATAGATGGATATTGAGCTAGAAGTCGCTGTACAAGGTTTTTCTTAGCAGAATTCCATGTCGCAGTATCAAAAGCAGTTTGGTTGAACAATCTACTACCGTAGTCCTTGTAATTATCCCATTTAAGTTCATTTACTGCTGGAGCCACGAAGTCGCCAGGGAAACGTGTGCTTTGCAAACTGGATCCATCTCCTGCATAACCCGCAAAACGCCAGCTACCTGATTGGTTTTTGTAGTTACCCCCATTATTGACTTCTGGACTTCTTTCTACATAGACTCCTAGTTTTTTCATCCCTTCTCTGGTTGTACCTTCTGCTTCCTTCCCTGCGATGTTTTGCACAGTCTTAAAGTTTCGAGTAATATCTGAATCTCCCAACCATAAGTCACCTAGATATCTACTGGAATCAGAGCCACCAATACCATATAGTTTGGCAGTTTTTAGGTTTTCATAGATATATTCTCCATTACTAACACCCCCACTACCGTTTTTAGAACGGATAGGAGACCAATAGGTATATCCATTGTCGGTTACTTTGTAGAGACGGTTAGATGCTTTAGAGTCAAGAGACTTCACTTGGGAACCATAAAAGCTTGCACGTTGTGGGTCTACACTAGGGTTAATAACAGCTTCAACATTATTTCCTAAGATACGTACAGAGTGCTGACCTGATATAATATAATCGTCTACTGATTCAGCATGCGAAGTCAAAGGAGTGGAAATCAAAATCCCGAAAATAGAACTTGCTCCGATCAATAATTTTGTATTCTGTTTCATTCAACCACTTCCTTTCCCATGTTTTAGAAATTTATATCTTATAATAGTTTGAGAAAAGAAAATCTATAACAACATAATGAATTAAATTTGTTGAATAAAAAAAACCCTCCTCAAGTAGAGAAAGGGTTTATATTTTTAGAAAGATTTATTGAAAGACTCACTTTGAATGATTTGGTTGTAAAGTGAGTTAGCTTTGGAACTACCACTTCCGTATACTGCATTTGATGCAGCACGAACAGCTTTTTCAATAGTGTTTCGTTTTGATTGACCATCATTATATTCTTTTGTTCCTTCTTCTTCACCAAGAAGATCGATCAAATCTTGTTTAGACATATTCAATGAGATATAAGCATTGCCATTATAACGGATATTGCTCACGTCTTCTCCATTTAGACTTACTTGAATAATCTCACCATATCCAGCATCGTTCAGTACATAGCTGCTACCTGCTTTTGTGAATACGCCAGCGCCACTTAGGATGCTATTAGCAGGTACAACTTCTTTCGTTCCAACTTTAACAATCTTGTTAACAGGAGCTTTTGTAATCTCAGAGGATACTTGTTCTTTAGAAACTAATTTTCCATCCTTGTATGTTTCTTTGAAAGTAATTGTCCTAACACCATCTTGGCCTTCTTGAGTAACCACTGTTTTTCCTTTTTCAAGTGTAGGATCTTGTTGTTCTACTGTTTCAAAAGCAATCGCTTCGGTAGAAGTAGAATTCTCATAAGTGATGACAGGTTCTTGAACCACAGGCTCTTCTACTGGTTCTTCTGGCTGAGTTGGCTCTGTTACCTCTTCATCTGGTTGAGTAGGTGTTTCAACTGGTTCAGTGGGTTCAAGAGATGGCTCTTCTACTGGTTCAGTTGGAGTTGTTGGTTTTTCTTCTACAGGTTCTTCAACAACTGGATCACTTTCAACAGGAGTTTCTGGCTGTGTTGGTTCTTCGACAACTGGTTTCTCCTCAACAGGTTCAGTTGGTTTAACCACTGGAACATCTACAGGTTTTTCCTCAACAGGCTTTTGTTCAGGCTTTTCTTCTACAGGTTTCGTAGGTTTTGAGCCGGTAGGTTCTTCTTTTACAGGCTTCTCAACAACCGGTTTTTTATCGTCTTCTTTTGGCTTAGAAGGATACGTAACTACCGCTTTTTCTTCCTTAGAGATTTCCTTTTTTTCTTTTGTTACTGGTTTTGTAACAGGCTTAGAAGTAGGTGTGCTTACCTTAGCTTGTCCTTTTTCAGGAGCAGCAATCGATCCATTTAGGATACCAAGTAATTTAAGGTTTTGTTCCGAAGTTCCTGTATAATTTGCAATACCATATTCGTTCGCAAGATTTTGTCGGTTCGAGAATGTTGAATTCATCCCATTTGCTTTCATCCAGTCAACAATACTTAATTCTGTATGGGCTTGATTATTAGTAGTGATGTTATTTTGAACGCCTGTTTCTTTAAATACACTAAGCAGCTGGATGTTTTGTGCAGCACTACCTTTATAATTAGGAATGCCATGCTTCTCAGCAAGTGCTTTACGATTGTTGAAGGATGAGTCTAAACCATTTGCTTTTAACCAGTCTACAACGCTTGTATTTGTATGTAATGCCTGAACTCCGTCTTCTTTTACATTACCTAGCAATTGAATGTTTTGTGAGGCAGTCCCTTTATAGTTCACAATACCATTCTGCTCAGCAAGCTTTTTACGATTCTCAAAAGATGAATCTAATCCATTTGCCTTCATCCAATCTACTACACTCGTAGCTGTATGGAATGTTTGTTCCGTAGCTGCATAAGCTTTGTTGTAATCTGAATTCAAGAACCCAGGAGTAGTCGTTGATAATGCAATAGCGGATCCTACTGCTAAGGCAATTTTTACGCTTTTTTTCATATGTATTCACAATCCTTTCCAAAACCATCTAAAGTACTATGTATTAACTATTCATCAAGAGAATATATAGACCTAAAACCAAGTCTTCACCTATATCTTTTGAACTATTAAATTATAGTACCAATTGATTTCCATGTAAAGAAATACCTCCAAAAGAAATTATTATAGTAGTCGTCTAGGAAATAACTTCTTAAAGCATGTTATAGAGATATTGTTTTTCTTAAATAGAGAGGGAGGGGGCAATTCTCATTTAATCGACTCCCTCTCTGTCTACCATATAGCCGAGGTTCATAACAAACCTATACTCTTACTAATCCAATTTTTGCTGATGGTAAATCACTTCAACTTCATAAGAGTAATAATTAACGAAACTGTTGAGATAACAATAGCTAAAATAGAGAAGAAGATAGTCCACGTTTCCATAGTTGTTTCTCCTTTCTTACGCTTCTTAATTGATGCTGACTTATCGCTGCTCGCCTATCACCCCCTTTTATTCCTTTGCATATTTTTCAATGGTCCTCCATTGACTATCGTCAAAATAAAAAAGCTCGCATCCTTTAAAATTAGAATGCGAGCTTTTTTGTAATTTTGTTATCCTTTTTGTAATGAACATTTTGATTTCCTTTCTATTACAACTGATTCTGTACTGCGCTTCTGGAGATGTGATGAAAGCCCTCTAACCTTTTTTATAGAAAAACTAACCGAATTTGTTATATGTTATAAATAATCGTATTTAATCGATATAACGACCTAATGGAGAAGAATGCAATAAAAAAGAAGGGTTACACATTCTCCCTTCTACGGGCAGAAACAGGCGAAAGAGGTAGCAACGGCTTAGTATAATTCTCTTGCACATGTGCCAATATTCCGGTTTCGTAGAATGAATATAGCTCTTCAAGAGAAAAATTCAGCAGTTTTAGTACGCAGTAAATGGCTAAAGTGCTAAAGTAACTTAAAATATTGAGGATTTTGGGTTTTAGTACGCAGAATTTGTCCAAAGGTAGATAGTTGAATAGGTACCGGCGTTTTGAATGAGAAAACTAATAAACCCAGTGATTTGTAAATGAAAAATGGACAAACATCTAAGGTAATACGCTTAATCAGAAACGTGTGAAGATGAAACCACTAATGCTTTAAATAATCATTATTATAGGATTGATTAATCCTGAATTACCTTTAAGTACTGGGAGGGTGAAATATGGACAAAAATGAACAAGAAAAAACAAGAAAGAGCGCAAATCTACAACTAGCAGATCCAGGTAAATCAAATACCTACAAAAGAATCAAGAGAGAAAACGAATTGCTTACAAGTCATTTAAGATTCTTATATGATGGCCCATTTGGAATATGGAAGTGGTTTAGGAAATAAGATAAATCAAATATTTAGTGATAGTATAAGGCAGATACTGAAAATCACGAATCGTTCATATATAAAAATAGGTAGAAGAGACAATTGCTTTATTTCTGTCTTTTTATGCTTTACTCTTTCCTGGATTATGATCATATTGATTAACTTCAAAAAATAATATGGAACGAGAGTGATACATTGCAATTGTAGGATGATGCAATATTCCTGAAAGAAGCAGAGAATAATCCCTATATTTAAACGTCCTTACAATCGCTTATGCCGAGCCGTGAGAACTTATTTTAACTTTCTACATAGGTTCAATAGGACCGCAATTTCCCAGGTATTCTCGCTCGAACAATTAAATCTTGAGCAGTCTTGTGAGAGAAATACGTTTGACCGTTTTCTTCCCAAATACAATCCACGATGATTGCATATTCCTTAATATCTTTTATTATTATAACTTGACCCTTTTCTAGTTTTCTATCCGTTTCAATTAATGTACCATTTTCCCCATTCATACGATAACGATAAACACTCTCAAAATCCTTAAAAGTTTTATAAATTGAATCGTAAAGTAACAAAGAAATCACCACCTTCAGATTTTTGACGCTTAGATAGTTGATATATCATTTTATAACAGTTATAACCCATAAAATGAACTTAGGGTTTCTTCATTATTAAGACAAAACCTTATTTATGTATTCTTGCCAGTAATGTTCATCTCCTTCAATTTCGTGAAGCCAGCAATACATTAATAATATTTCAAGAAATTGTTTCCTTCCTTTTATAAAAGGCTTGTGAGAAACTCTCCTATGTAAAGAATTAATATTAAATAAATTACTTTTTTGTTTATAGTCATACTCGTACTTAATCCTACTATCTTTGCTTCTAATCCTATGTTTTACATCCCAACTTTCCTCATTGTCAAAAAAGCGAGACACATAGTCTGATGCAAAAGTAAGCAAATTTACTTGATACTTGTTCCACGTATTATTAATCCACTCTTCTACTCCTTCTGATATAAAGAGATTCTCAAAGTCCCTTTTCGGAGTACTTTGGATCCTATGATGATCTTTAATGAAAAGGAATAGCATTTCCGTTTGCTCTTTTAGAAAATGGCTTTTCTTTATGAGTTGAGCATAGCAATCATAAGAAGCACTCCGGAACTCTTGATCGGTATTATAAAGATAAAATAAATCATCTTTTTTGAGAAAATTAACTATAGAACGATTAAGTTGTTTGTCATAGTCCTCATAAATTCGAACTAGCCATTCTTGAATTTCAGCTTCATAGCCTCGAATGGTCTTTTTATACTTTCCTATTCGTTCTTCATTTAAAATTGTTTTCTCGTTCAGCTTAGAAGTGTCAAGATATTGATTAAAATACTCAAAGATATAGTTCATACATGCTTGCATATTCTGAATCTTTGACGCAATATCAAATTCATTCAGTCGATCTTCCTTTTTCCTTTTTGAAATATACTCTTCAAGTGAAAGCAACTTTAACCCTCCTATCTTATACTCTTATTTTATCATGCTGTACTTTTATCACTAACTTGAAACTCCTTTATATCTTTCTCTTTCCTCTACTATATTTCCCTGCCAAAAAGTCGGTACCCAACCCTGAATCCCATCAATCCCTTGTCTCCCAAGGCTTCCACCCTCTTATATCGCCTTTTCCCTTCCATCCATTATGTTATTAAGTTCTTCCCAAAACGCCTTATATCCTCTTCTTTTTCTCTGTTACGGGTTGTATCGAATATTCGGACAATGTTATTAAGTTGGTACTCAAAATGGAGGAAATAAGAAGGAGCAAGGATAAAACATTGCAATTGTGGGATGGTGCAATATTTGAAGAATGGAGGAGAAAATCCTACGGATTAAATCACATAGAAACTCTCTGTTGAGCCATTTCTGTTTATTGAACGGATAACTTATTGATTGGCTTCAGCTACATAATACAGCGAAAGATAACAGATTTGGGATGATGTTATCTTTCATGCTTTTATCCGACCTTACCAAAATAAAAATGTGTATAAACCGCTTAGTTGAGCCATTTCTTATTTCTATGATTTTCCCTGAAGGAATGATTTCTGGTACAAATTCGAGTTAAATATAACACTTTTGGGACGGAGTAGAGACAAAGAAAAGAAGAGGTAATCCTGCGGATTTCTAAGGACTACAAAAGCGAAAAGAAACCCGGAAAGCTACTGAATCGCATAAGGAAGGGCTTTGAAGCTTACCGAATAAAAAAAGACCGGATCAATTACTGATCCAGCCTTCGAAATGATATTGTTTTTGAGAAAATCACCGTACATACTTACTCCCACTCTTCCCTCAACTATCGGTACCAACTATTTAGCAGCAGATACCGACTTTTTAGCGTGGGGAAGAAGAATTTAGCAGGGAGATATTTTTTCATGTACAGTCTTTTCTCTATTATTCCACCGTAACACTCTTAGCCAAGTTACGCGGCTTATCAACATCTGCACCGCGCTGCACTGCTGCATAGTATGCAAGCAGCTGCAATGGCACGACACTTACAAGCGGAGTCAATAGCTCATGCACGGCTGGAATGACGAAGGCATCATCGTCGTGCTCCAGGCCTTTCATGCTGATGAGCAGGGTGTTGGCACCGCGTGCGTTTACTTCCTGGACGTTACCACGGATGGAGTGGTTCAGGGAGCTTTGTGTAGCTAATGCGATGACTGGTGTGCCTTCTTCGATCAAGGCGATCGTTCCGTGTTTCAGTTCTCCTCCAGCGAAGCCTTCTGCTTGGATGTAGGAGATTTCTTTCAATTTCAGTGATCCTTCGACGCAGACGAAGTAATCGACACCGCGGCCGATGAAGAATGCGTTGCGGGATACACTTAGATAGCTTTGTGCTAGTGTTTCGAATGTTTCTTTTTGGTCTGTCAGTACTTCCATTGCATTTGCAACGATCGCAAGCTCCTGAAGCGGGTTGAAATCAAGTGTGATTTCTTTGCCTTTTGCAGCATCCACAGCAAGCAATAGCATAACTGCCATCTGTGCTGTATATGCTTTAGTAGAGGCTACCGCGATTTCTGGACCAGCGTATAGCGGCAATGTGAAGTCTGCTTCACGAGAAAGGGTGGATCCTGGCACGTTCGTGATCGTCAGTGCTGGGTGTCCGAGTTCTTTCACCTGTACCAATACGGCTCTGCTGTCGGCAGTTTCACCGGATTGGGAAAGGAATATGAATAATGGCTTCTCGGATAGAAGCGGCATATTGTAGGCAAATTCACTCGCGATATGCACTTCAACCGGAATCTTAGCCAGGTTTTCGATAAATTGTTTTCCGACTAGTCCAGCGTTGTAGCTTGTTCCCGCTGCCACGATGTAAATACGGTCTGCATGCATCATCGCATTACGGATAGCAGGGTCCATTTTGATTTGTTCCGCCTCATCCTGGTAATGCTGGATGATTTTACGGATAACGAATGGCTGCTCATCCGTTTCTTTCAGCATGAAGTGATCGTATGTGCCTTTTTCCGTATCGGCTGCATCGATTTCCGTTTTGAACGTATCACGCTCTACTTTCGTACCGTCAAGCAGCTGGATTTCCACGCTGTCACGGCGAACGATGACGATTTCTTTGTCACGGATTTCTTTGTACGTATCTGTTTCGCGAAGTGTTGCCATCGCGTCACTTGCTACGACGTTAAACCCTTCACCGATACCGACAAGCAATGGGCTCTTGTTTTTCGCTACATAGATTGTTTCTTTATCATCTGCATCGATCATGGCAAGGGCATAAGAACCAGTAAGCAAGCTGACCGCTTTGCGGAATGCTGCTGCTGTGTCCTGCGTTTCTTCATACATTTTCTCTACAAGCTGTACAACGATTTCTGTATCGGTATCACTTTTCAATGTTACGCCGGAAAGATACTCTTTACGGATGTCGACGTAGTTCTCGATTACACCGTTATGCACAATCGTGAATTTGCCAGAAGCGCTTTGATGCGGGTGCGCGTTATCTTCGTTCGGTGCACCGTGTGTCGCCCAGCGTGTATGGCCGATTCCCATTGTGGATGAAACGCTGTGATCTACTTTTTCACGCAATGCAGCAATGCGGCCTTTTACTTTGAAAAGGTTCACGCCTTGCTCGTTTTCAATTGCGATACCAGCTGAATCGTATCCGCGATACTCCAGCTTCTCGAGTCCGTTAAGCAATACTTCCTTCGTATCATTTTGTCCGATATAACCTACAATTCCACACATGTCGTTGTTGTCCTCCTCAAGACTTGGAAGGGGCAAACAAACGGCCTGCGATATTAAGCTTCGGGGCGTTAGTTGCCCCTTTCTCGTTTTATCTATTTTTCACATCTTGTTTTGTCCTTATCCAAAGAGTCGCCTCTTTGCTTTCGGCCATAAACATGACGACTGAGATGTGTGCAATCGGGAGGCATCCGCCGAATACTTCGATAAACCTCCACCTCGTCAACTTACCCCACCGCTCGGGATAAGTCCTGGCGCTTTTAATTTGTTGGTAACCTCTATCCTCACTTTCCTGCTGGAATGACTAGCCCCTTCATTTTACATGAAGGTAATCATGTTGGTCAATTTTTTCTTGCTACGTAAATAACGTATGCGGCGGGAGCATGTTCTGTTCCCGCCGCATATGCTGATTTTACTTCGTTCCTAATGTTTGTTCGATTACCGCAACGACTTTGTCTGCGTATTTCTCGCAATCTTCTTTCGTCGGTGCTTCCACCATCACCCGTACAAGTGATTCTGTACCGGAAGGTCGTACAAGAACGCGGCCTTGATCGCCAAGCTCCTGCTCCACTTCTGCGATGGAGTCAAGGATCTGCTGGTTCACAAGTGCCTCCTGTTTGTCTGTTACCGGCACATTTTTCAGGATCTGCGGGAAGATCTCCACTTCATTTGCAAGCTCGGATAGCTTTTTGCCCGTTTCCTTCATCACATTGATCAGCTGCAATGCCGCAAGCATCCCGTCGCCAGTCGTCATGAAATCGAGGAAGATGATGTGGCCGGATTGCTCTCCGCCAAGGTTGAAGTCGCCGCGGCGCATTTCTTCCATCACGTATCTGTCGCCAACAGCTGTCTTATTGCTCTTGATCGCCTGCTTATCCAAAGCACGGTAGAAACCGATATTACTCATGACCGTGGATACGACTGTGTTATGACGCAGACGGCCATGATCATTTAGGAATTTGGCACAGATGTACATGATTTTGTCCCCATCCACGATCTGTCCCTTTTCATCGATGGCAATCAATCTGTCACCATCACCATCAAAGGCAAGTCCAATATCGGCTTCTTTCTCAAGAAGGAAATCACGCAATGTTTCGGGATGCGTGGAACCGACATTCTTATTGATATTCAGTCCATCAGGAGATGAACCAATCGAGGAGATATCTGCTTCCAGATCCGCAAACAAATGTGTGGCAATGGAAGAAGTCGCTCCGTGGGCACAGTCGATGGCGATATGAAGTCCTTCGAAATCATTATCGATTGTCCCTTTCAAATATTGGATATATTTCTGACCGCCTTCGAAATAGTCATTGATTTGACCAAGATCAGCGCCGGATGGACGCGGCAGATCATCTGTTTCGGCATCGATCAGCTGTTCGATTTCATTCTCTTGATCATCGGAAAGCTTAAAGCCGTCCGGACCGAAGAACTTGATCCCGTTATCCTGTACAGGGTTATGAGAAGCAGAAATCATGATACCCGCAGCTGCTCCCATGTTCTTCGTAAGGTAAGCGACACCTGGTGTGGAAATGACACCGACGCGCATGACCTCGGCACCGATGGACAGAAGCCCTGCCACAAGTGCTCCTTCAAGCATTTCGCCGGAGATGCGTGTGTCGCGGCCAATCATCACTTTCGGTCGATCCTCATTTTCCTTTGTCAGTACATAACCACCATATCTGCCTAGCTTGAAGGCCAGCTCAGGGGTGAGCTCCTTATTCGCAATCCCCCTGACGCCGTCCGTTCCAAAATATTTTCCCATTTGTTACCTCTCCTTCACATGGCTCACAGTCACTGTGTCTGTGTATCTGTATTCGTACCTGCCTCTTCATTTGTTTCATCTTCTGTCGTTCGGACAGTTATTGTTGCTTCTTCCTGACCAGGGGTGAGCTTGATATTCTCAGGTCCTGTCACTTCGATCGGCACTGTCTGTTCTCCTTGTTCCAAGCCGCTGCCGTCGATGGTCGCTGTAATATCGTCAGCCGAGAGGCTTTCGATTTCCGATTTCGCTCCGCTTACAGTCACATCGATTTGTTCATTTTGCGGGTCGCTGAAAGCTGCTTCCAACCCGCCAGGAAGGTTCTCGATCGTGATCGGCACATTCTCTATCGTCGTCTCGCTCGTTTCTTCCAGCTCGATATCGACTTCTACCTGCTCTTCGCTAGCCGATCGGACATTTTCCGGCAGCTGCAAGTCAGCATCGACCGTTTGATTCTCTGTTATCTTGGACAAATCGATCTCTTCGGTACTGATGGAATCAATGCCATCCAACGTATCCTGCGGTGCATATATCGTCACTTCCTTCGTTGCTGGAGAAAGCGATGCAACGGATACATCATCCGGGGCTTGCCCTTTTGTTTTCACTTCCACCGGGACGGTCTTGCTCGGATTGCTTACCTGTACCGAAACCTCGACTGTTTCCGGCTGTACATTCACACTAAGCTCATTACCTTGTGCATCATACACTTTCACTGGTGCTTCTTTGCTATTTATATCAGCATCGACATCGGTCAAATCCACATATGCACGTACACTGGCGATCTGATCGATGACCTCCTGTGTACTTACGATTGAAACGGTCTGAGGTTCCACTGTGGAACTATCCACTTGAAAACCTGCTGCCATTTGATCTTCATTGGTATAGCCTACGTTAACATTGAATTGCTGTGAAGCTTTTTCTTGGATTGTCACCTCGACGCTTGCTGGCTGCATATATACTTGCAGATTGTCCGAAACGTTCTCGTAATGCAGCTTCACTGTATGTGTACCGGTACCGAGATCTGTCAAATCGACATAAGCTTCATAGTTTTTCTGCTGAATGGCGGCTGTCACATCGCTTGCCGGACCGACAAGCTGCATGGATACATACTCCGGAACGCCGCTGACGACATATTTGGAGTCATCGATGCGGATGCTGACAGGTGCATCGACTGTGTTCGTTTCATCCGAACTCGTGATCGGAACTTCCCCTGCCCGGTTGTTCACATCCGATTCAGCACTCACATAGGCGTAGAGAAGGACAGCAAATACTAGAGACAAAACGCGTAAGGTCCATGGACTCTTCAGCCATTTATCCATTTTTACCCCTCCATCTTCTTACCTTGGAACCAGACGCTGGTACGCTGATTTCCCTGACGAGGATTTCTTTTAATGCATCAGGTGTGATATCACGGAATAACTCGCCGTTCTTTGTACAAGAGATGGCACCCGTCTCCTCCGAAACGACAATCGTCAGTGCATCGGTCACTTCACTGATCCCCATGGCAGCACGGTGACGTGTACCGAGTTCCTTGGATATGAACGGGCTTTCGGATAGAGGCAAGTAGCAAGCTGCCGCTGCAATCTGATTGTCTTTCAAAATGACAGCTCCGTCATGCAAAGGCGTATTTGGCACGAAGATATTGGTGAGCAGTTCGAATGTCAGGTGACCGTTCACCGGAATACCTGTCTCGATATAATCCCCCATAACTGTTTCGCGCTCCAGCGTGATCAATGCACCGATTCGGCGCTTCGCCATGTAATTACAGGATTTCACGATTGCTTCGATATTCTTGTTCGCCTGTTCTTCCTCCGACCCCTTATTCCGGGAGAAGAAGCTGCCTCGGCCGAGCTGCTCCAAGGCACGTCTGATTTCCGGCTGGAACAAGACGACGATGGCCACAAACCCCCAGGTGATTGCCTGTGAGCTCAAGAAGGCGAGCATCGGGAAGTCGAGTATCTGCTCACTGCTCAGGAAAGCGATGATGACGACGATGAAAATACCCTTCAGCAGCTGAATCGCTTTCGTTCCTCTTATGAGCATCAAAACTTTATAAAAGATGAACCATACCGCCGCAATGTCCACGATGATCCGCAGTATGGATAATATGGAAAGTTCACTTAATCCCCCAAACATGGATACACGTCCTTTTATATATGAATAGCTCGAATTTCTTCGTACATTATAGCACAGTTCCCCTATTGCGGTCGCTTCCAAACAGGGGGAGTGTCCCACTCTTACTGTCCCCTGTTATCTTACCCCAATACAGGCTTTAATCGCCAATGATTCTAGTACAAAAAAAAGAGCCCTTTTACAAGCAGCTCTGTAGAATGTTATCAGAATGAAAAGATTTCTTTGATATGGTACCATGTCCAGCCGAATATCCGGTCGATTTCCTGGTATTCGCCTGTGATATTGTCAGCAGACGCCATGTTCACTTTTGCACCGTGGTCTTCGATGAGGTCCCCATTGATGATCGTAACATCGCCATCCACCTTACCCCTGATATCCAAATCACCGTTTTTAACGACAAGGTCCCCCTTGACCGTGACGTCTTTCGGTACGATGACGAGATCATTCTCTACAATCAAACCCTCTTGCTTCGATACACTGACACTGCCATCACTATTCCAAGCAGAAATGATGCTTGTGAACATGAAAAGGAAGAATACCGCAGCTGCTGTGATGACAGGATGCGCACGGAACCATCTCATGTAGCCGACACGCTTTTTCTCTTTCGGCAGATTCTTCATGACACTGGCAGTGAATCCGGCCGGTGCGCTCAATTCGTAAGCGGCGCCGCTAAGCAGGCTTTCCGTTTGTTTGAGCTCCCGGTAATGCTGATTACAGTCAGGACAGGATTTCAAATGCTCCCTGAGCTGCTGTGCTTCTTCCTCTGAAGCGTCTCCGTCCAGATATAGATGCATAAGCGCAAGGCTTTCTTCGCAATTCATGTGTAACCCCCCTTTATACGTGGCGAAGTTTTTTCCGTAGTAGTTCTCTGCCACGGTGGATACGAGTCTTCACTGTCCCTAGCGGCAGATCCAGGATTTCACCTATCTCCGCTAATGATAAATCATCCAGGAACCGCAGTACGATGACACTGCGGTATTTAGGTGGAAGGGATAATATCTCCTTATGGATATAGCTTTGAAGCTCCATGCTCTCAACCTCTTGCTCAGGCAGCGCTTGGTCAGCTGCCAGCTGCGAGTACATATCCAATCCTTCCGTTCCCTTCACCTCGGCATCAAGATGAAAATCCGGCTTTTTTTTACGCAGACGGTCGATACTCAGGTTAGTTGCGATCCGGTATAGCCATGTGGAGAATTTCCGGTTCTCGTCAAAAGAATGAATATTGGTGTAAGCACGGATAAATGCCTCTTGGGCGATATCCTGCGCTTCATGACTGTCTCCGACCATGCGGTATACGATATGGTACACCTTGTTCTGGTAAAAGGAAACAATTTCCTCGAAGGCAGCGTGATCACCCTTCTTGACGTTTTTTATATGATATTTTATGATGTTCTCCATGAAAATCCTCCCGCCTAACTGCGGCTTCTTAGTAACGAATGACGTTCCGAAAAGGTTTCACTTTCACGAAAATATCTTTTTATAAACCTTATAGTATGCCAGCAACAGTTTTTTCTTTTTTATATTTTTTTAAATTTAGACGTTTTAAATAATGATGGACAGGGTAATCATAACGACAAATAGTATATCAGATTTTGGAGGTAAAAATGGTTACATTAGACAATCTTTTGGAAAAAATCGAACAGACCCGCAGCCGCATGCTTACTTTGTCCCGACGCTTGCCGCTCACTTCCGATGCAGTCGTCACTGCCAGTGTACAGCTCGATGATTTGTTGAATGAATATGAAAAACAGAGAAAAGATATATAGCTATTAACAGCCGCAGAAGAAGCTGTTATTTTTTTTGCACCAAAAAAGCACGTACACAATGTACGCACTTTTAACTCAATCGCGATCTTCCGCCCAAATTCCCCGCTTGATGGAATAAGTCTTCACATCATTATGAAAGCCGACATTCACCTCAAGCGGAAAAGCGTTGCCCCCGGCACGCTTGAAGCAGTCACTGAACCAGGCAATCATCACTTGCTCATCCGCTTTCTCCACCGCATCGTCCTGCAGTTCGCGGAAAGCTTCGAATTTATCGGCAGCATCATCAGGCAGCTGGAAATAGGCAATATCCTCCGCTACTTCTTCGCTCCCGCCGGCATATTTATCGCCCATTTCATCATAATAACGCTCATTGCCATCTGCATCGAGCGCATAATACATGATCGTCAGTTCGAACGCCATTGGCTCCTTGAACATGCGAAAAGCGATTGTCTCCACTTCCGGCAGGAATGGCAGCTGGAAAATCTGCTTCAATTCGCCTATCACATCCTCCGAATGCTTATCCAGGCAGACACTTACTGTCTCGGTATAATCTTGTATGGAAAACAAAGCGTTTACCCCCTTCTTACTCTTGCTCTACTTTACCACACAGCACCGAAGTCACGCATCAAGCAAGTGCCTTGCCTTTCGTCTCCTCACCAAGGATCCAAACAGCGACAACAGCAATCAATACCGTCACACAGAACAACAGAAAGACCATACTGACTGATAACCCGAATGTACTGCGATAACCGATCAGCAGTGGTCCCAAGATTCCGCCGATCCTGCCAGCGGTTGCCGCAATCCCGGAACCTGTCGCACGGACAGCCGTAGGATACTGTTCCGGTGTGTACGCATATAAAATACCGTAAGCTCCGAGATTGAAGAACGAAAGCAGCATACCTGCTGTCAGCAGCATCGCAGACGATTCTGCGTTACCGAACAGCACGGCACTGATGGCAGTACCGATCAGATAAATGATCAAGATCGGTTTGCGTCCCACCTTCTCGATCAGCCAGGCTGCAGAGAAATATCCTGGAAGCTGCGCGAGCGTCATGATCAGTACATACTCGAAGCTGCGGACCATATCGAATCCTTTTTCAACCATGACACTTGGAAGCCAGAGAAACATGCCATAATAGCTAAGCATGATGCAGAACCAAACGATCCAGAGCATGACGCTGCGCTTTGCAAATCCTTTTGCCAGCAGCTGCCGGATACCATCCATGACAGATGTTTTTTGCTCAAGCTTCGTATAAGATGGCGAGTCCGGCAGATTTTTGCGAAGAAAGACGGCGAACAGCGCCGGTATGGCTGTCAAAACAAGCGCTATCCGCCAGCCGTAAGCTGGTATGACAAAATAAGAGATGATTGCTGCAAGCAGCCAGCCGACTGCCCAGAAGCTCTCCAGCAGAACGACCATACGTCCCCGCCTTTCAGGAGCTACCGATTCGGAAACCAATGTCGATGCCACCGGCAGTTCCCCTCCGAGCCCTGCCCCGATCAGAAAGCGCAGCACGACAAAGATGAGATAGGAAGTTGCAAGCGCTGATAAGCCGCTCGCAATTGAGAATATCAAGATTGTCACCATGAACACCGTTCGTCGGCCGACCCTGTCCGCCATGATCCCGAATACGAATGCCCCGACAGCCATACCGATGCTGTTCACACTGCCGATCCATCCCGCCTGCTGGGCTGATAATCCCCAATCCAATGTCAGCGCTGTAATGATAAAAGATAAGATACCTACATCCATTGCATCAAATAACCAGCCCGTACCGACAATACCGAGCAGTTTCCGCTCGGAAATCGGCCTGTCGTTTTTTTTACCCACCACTGTGTGTTCCATCCCAACACCTCTGCTAAATTATGTTAATTTACACTTATAGTTTACATGTGTCTTGACACTTTGTAAATTGATTTTAGCGTTATTTTTACCAATGATACCGATAGACATAAAAAACTGCCTTATTCGGCAGTTTTTGTTGCGGGTAATGATGTTTTGGGTTCAGCGGTTCGATACCATTGCCAGCATAATAAGAAAATCAGGATCAAATCAATCAAATCCCCGCCATAATACATCAGTACAGCCCCTGCTTGCGCATCTGCCGGATCCACACCGGCAGGCGGGTTTGCGTATAGATACTTCGACAGGATGCCATGTCCGGCCAATGCAAAGATGAACACAACCATCCGGTACATATGACTTTTCCGGTAGGCTACAGGATCGGAATACAGCATAGCCAACGTGAACACATAACCTGCCGCAAACACGTGCAGATGAATCAGGAACGATATCCAGCTGGCTTGATGCATATGATGAAACAAAGGAGTCGTATAAAGCAGCCAAAGCCCACCAATGTTAAGGACTGCTGCAGTGATCGGATGAATGATGAAGCGCGTGTATCGGCTGCGGAACAAATGCGAGACCGCTTTTGAACCGGATTGCGGAAGTGCACGCAGAAGCAAGGTCATGGGCCGTGATAAGACTAGCAGCAACGGAGACAGCATCCCGAGTAATAAGTGCCCGATCATATGATAGACAAAACTATGATGCGCCTGCATCGCTACGGATCCTGAAACAGCCTGGAGCGCGGCTAGAGTTCCGCTTACAAACAGGACCAGCCTGTATAGCGGCCAAGTTTTGAATCGCTTAGCGGAATGCTTCATCGCCAGCAGATAAGCGAGTATACCAAAGGAGGCGATGCATAAAGGAAGCTTATCGACGTACATACAGCTTCCTCCTTGCAAGACTGATACACAAGACCCCTGCTGCAATCAACAGGATTGCCGTAACATTCCAAATCAGATCATAATAGAAGATGTCCACTCCGTAACGAATTTGATGAATCCGGAACATCTTATGTTGTATAAGGCCATCATACAGTTGAAAAACACCACTTCCGAGCAGAACAGCACCGAACCATCTGAGCGGAATCAAACGCTTACGCCTGCGCAGATCAGCAAAAAGGAATAACCCGCCAACTGTCGCAAACCAGCTCAGCGCATGGAAAAATCCATCCGAGACAAGCCCCCACGCCGTAGAAGATAAATCGTAGAAATGATGCCAATGCAGCAGCTGATGAAAAACCGCTTCATCAATGAATGCAACCAAACCAACACCGAATAAGAAACCAGATAAGATATTCCTGCGTTTATATGTATGGATTTCCTCCATTTATATCCTCCTACCAACAGACTTCTATCTAAACTGTTTCCCGATAGGCCCAAAAATAAACAAAAAAGCACAGGAGAATCTCCTGTGCTAAAATAAAAAAGCCATCCGATTGGATGGCTATCATGAGTGGAGCCTAGCGGGATCGAACCGCTGACCTCCTGCGTGCAAAGCAGGCGCTCTCCCAGCTGAGCTAAGGCCCCATATGGAGCGGAAGACGGGATTCGAACCCGCGACCCCCACCTTGGCAAGGTGGTGTTCTACCACTGAACTACTTCCGCCCAGCAGTATAGTAATGATGATGCGGGTGGAGGGACTTGAACCCCCACGCCATACGGCACTAGATCCTAAGTCTAGCGTGTCTGCCAATTCCACCACACCCGCGTAATAGAAGCAGTTACAGGAACTGATCTATAAAGTGAGCCATGAAGGACTCGAACCTTCGACCCTCTGATTAAAAGTCAGATGCTCTACCAACTGAGCTAATGGCTCAAAAACATTCTATTGATAAAGAAAGTAAATGGCTGGGCTAGCTGGATTCGAACCAACGATCACGGGACCAAAACCCGTTGCCTTACCGCTTGGCTATAGCCCAATGATGGTGGAGGGAGTAGGACTCGAACCTACGAACCCGATGGGAGCGGATTTACAGTCCGCCGCGTTTGGCCAACTTCGCTATCCCTCCATCATAGGTGGTGCCGGCCAGAGGACTTGAACCCCCAACCTACTGATTACAAGTCAGTTGCTCTACCAATTGAGCTAGACCGGCAAGTTATTAAGTTTCGTCGACTTCAGCCGTCACGAATGATATCATATCATCCATCATTCAGCTTGTCAACACTTTTTTTGATCTTGATTATCCATCAAGCAAGTGGTGGAGGATGACGGGCTCGAACCGCCGACCCTCTGCTTGTAAGGCAGATGCTCTCCCAGCTGAGCTAATCCTCCAACTTGATGACCCGTACGGGATTCGAACCCGTGTTACCGCCGTGAAAGGGCGGTGTCTTAACCGCTTGACCAACGGGCCAGGTTGTCCTTTTTCTTCGTTACGTTTTTCGTAACTCGAAACTGACAAGAGTTATTATATACAGGAACGCAACAGTTTGTAAAGCTACTTTTTCAATTTCTTTTTATTCAGATAATTAACCCGTGATGACACCCTTCCCCCATTAGCTGAAATCCCCGTCATATCAACATTTTGGCCTTTTTTATTATCTCTCTTATTCCTGCATATTTTCCTCTCAAAACAGGAATATAAACATGAACTCCAAAAACTTGAGCAGTTTTTTTGTCTGATTCAAAATTTCCTTGATAAGCTTTTCCTATGAAATAAATTAAGAAAAGGGGTATTCGACATGACAGATCATTCGATGTAACGAACCCAGCCACAGGTGAACTGATCGAAAAAGTAGCGATTGATTCAAAAGAAGCGATCAATCAAAAAATTGAAAAGATACATCATGCTTTCCAAACCTGGTCCAAAACTTCAGCAACGGAACGCAGTAAACTTCTTCGGGCTTGGCACGACAAGATGATTGAAAATAAGGCAGAACTTGCTGCGCTCATGACAGCCGAAAACGGCAAGCCCCTGAAAGAATCAGAAGGCGAGGTATTATATGCAGCCGGTTATATCGAATGGTTCGCCGAAGAAGCCAAACGTGTGTACGGCCGTACCATCCCTGCATCCACTACCGATAAGCGCATGCTCGTAACACGCGAAGCTGTCGGACCGGTTGCAGCGATCACGCCTTGGAACTTCCCGGCAGCGATGATCACTCGAAAGGCAGCTCCAGCATTGGCTGCCGGCTGTACTTTCATTATCAAACCAGCACCAGATACACCGCTGACGGCTATCCGCCTGGTCGAACTGGCGCATGAAGTCGGCATACCGGAAGACGTCATCCAATATGTGAATGCCGATGGCGAAATGGTCGGCAAGATCTTCACCGAGCATCCTCACATCCGGAAGATTTCCTTCACAGGTTCTACTCCTGTCGGCAAGCTGCTCATGAAACAAAGCGCTGACAGTGTGAAACACGTCTCCATGGAGCTCGGCGGACATGCACCACTTATTGTCGATGAGTACGCGGATATTGACCACGCTGTGAAGCATGCTCTTGCATCTAAATTCCGAAACGCAGGCCAGACATGTGTCTGTGCCAACAGATTGCTCGTCCATGAATCCATCAAAGACGAATTCACAACAGCATTCACCAAAGCAGTATCCGAAATGAAAGTCGGCGTAGGTACAGAGGAAGACGTCGCAATCGGACCAGTCATCAATAAAAAAGGCTTTGATAAAATCGTTGCCCAAATCGATGATGCCAAATCCAAAGGCGCTAAAGTCCTCGCAGGCGGCACATATAATGCAGATGCCGACAAAGGCTACTTCTTCGTCAACCCGACTGTTCTTGATCAAGTAACGGATGACATGGACATCATGCACGAAGAAACATTCGGACCAGTAGCCCCAATCACGACTTACACCGACATCGATGAAGCAATCCGCCTGGCAAATGACACACCGTACGGCTTGGCAGCATACTTCTTCACAGAAAACTATCGCCGCGGGCTGTACATCGCTGAAAACTTGAAGTATGGTATCGTCGGCTGGAATGATGGCGGCCCATCTGCCGTGCAGGCACCATTTGGTGGCATGAAGGAAAGCGGTGTCGGCCGCGAAGGCGGAATCGAAGGAATCGAGCCTTATTTGGAAACAAAATATATTTCAATTGGCATATAAAAGAAGGACCCGTCGCTGACGGGTCCTTTCTTCGTTATTCTACGAATACCTTACCGGCAGCAGTCGCCTCGGTTACATTCCCGAATGCATCTGTTGCTTTGACGACGACGTCCGCTCCATCAAGCTTTGCCGATGATGTTGCCGTCCAATAGCCTACATACACACCATCTTCCGTTTCCCGCATCGGCAGCTCTGTCGCTTGTGATGTGGTGCGGAAATTCGTCAGTGGCGCCTTCAAGTAAAAAGTCGCATCCTCCAATCCAGGTTCCGATTCAAAGGAAATGACAACCGTTTCGCCAGGCTGTACTTCTGCGTCCTGCTCCGGCTTCACATTTTCCAGTGCAGGGGCAGTATAGTCTGCTTCCAGCTCGATGACTTTCGTTGCTTTATTTCCTGCCTCATCTGCTGCAACTACTTTGATTTCATTGACGCCTTCATCCAATAGGATACGTTTGGAGAAAGTCCCATCCTCGCTCACATCAGCTTTATTACCATTGATCGTCAGCTTTTTCAAATAATCATCAGACGCCGTACCTGTCACAGTCACCGTTTCCTTATTCGTCTTGCTGCCATCTTCAGGTGCAGTAATCGTCAGTTCCGGTTTCGTTTGATCCCGGATGACCATCACTGCCTCAGAAGGTGCTGTGCTGCCATTTTCCAGCTTCGTCACAGCTGTAAGACTGTTTTCTCCTTCTGTCAGCTCCACTTCCGCTGCAAAAGCTCCTTCTGCGGATGCTTCGACCGAGGCGGCAACTTCGCCGTTATTGCTGATTTCGACTGTTCCGCCAGGTGCTGCTGTCCCTTCCACTGCCACACTATCCTCTTTTGTGACTGTATCAGGAGCAGGCGACGTGATGACCGGGGACTGCGCCTCGTAATCAACAAGCGCCCGGATCATGTAGTTGCCATCCTCTTCCGGCACCGGGCTCCATTCCCCGCCTATATTCTGCCAGCTGCGGCCGGAGAATTCTCCATCTTCATCGGTTGCCAAAGCAGGTGTATTCGGATTCGGATCTGTTTGGACATATAGAATATAGAAGTCAGAATCGACTACGACACCTTCGCCAGCCAAATCGACCTGTGTCCATTCCCCATTGCGGAGGGCTTCTGCAGTAATCGGTCCGGCAAGCTTCTTGCCTGGTGCACCATCTTCGCCAGAATCATCATAGATTTCCACGGCAAAGTTTGTCCCGCCTGGCGTCGGGAAGCTTTCATCCCAGAAGCGGAACAATCCGCCTGTCACTTGTGCAGAAGACTGTCCTTCCGCCAACGTGAATTTCACGGCCCAGCCATTTCCGGCATCGTAAAAGGCATGCGCATTCTCTGCCGTACCGTCATCATAACCGATTTCTCCGGCAAAGCCGATGAACGGCTCCAGCTCGACATTTTGTTCTGTTGTTTCATCAGCAGTCACCCTCACTTCTGGTTCTGCTCCCTTGAAGGAAGGAGCTGTGATTTTAAGAGTATATGTTCCTTCATAGGCAGTCAGCGTATACGTACCGTCATCATCGGTTTGGACCGGCTCGATGGCTGCATCCTCGATTACATAGACGTTGGCACCAGCAATCGGTTCCCCTGTTTGCGCGTTCGTCACCGTCCCCGTCACTGTGCCCTCCGCAATCGGATCGAGCGTGAAATTCTGGGTGACGGCGGTGCCTTCCGTTACGGTCACTGGCGCAGTGCCGGAATGGAAGCCGTAAGCGGATGCTTCCAGGGTCACGTCACCTGCTGCCTGCAGTAAGCGGTAACTGCCGTCGGCTGGGTCTGTCTGAACGCTTCGTCCTGTTTCCTGTACCGTCACCGTCGCATCAACCGGCAATGCACTTGGGCTTATGTCAGATGGATCAGCCTGCCCATCCGGAAGCGTTGGCCCTTGTATGTTCCGGATTGGTGTTGGAGCAAGTTTTTTCGCATTCACTTTCTTTTTACTCTTCGCACTTTCCTTCGTTTGTTTATCTTCTTTCACCTTTTTTGTATCTTTCATAATGGAGGCAGAGGTATTGGAAGTATCCGAAATGGCTACATCGTCGATATACCAGCCTTGTTTCCCAATGCTGCCGTCTGTTTCCAGATGGAATCCGATATAGACGGTCTGCCCGGCATAATCACCCAAATCGATTTGTTCAGCAGACCAAGCGCCATTGGCACCATTATAGGTCCCAACCTGATCCCAGTTCTCCTTATCCGTCGATACAACCACATGGCCATAATCATAACGGCTCTCCAAGTCGAACCACGTCTGGAACTGCAGATAAGCTCCTCCATCCTCCGGGACTGCTACAGGCGGTGCAAGCAGGGTTGCATCGGCATTATTAGCATAGGCGCCTGTACCGTATACATTTTCACCAGATGCAGCCGCTTCAGGACCTGCAGCCGGTGCCCCCCATTCCCAGGAATTTTGATCACCGAATGATGTCCAGCCTGATGGCTCTGCTTCGAAGTCCTGGCTATAACCGACTGTCAGCGGTGCAATGAGTTCCACTTCATACGCATCCGTCTCTGTTGTATTACCGCCAAAATCGGTTACGACAAATTTATAAGTTAGTGTCTCACCCGTTGTCGCTTCAGCCGGCAGCACTGCCTGATACGTGCCGCTTGCGGCATTTCCATCCACAAGTGTCGCTTCGACAGACTGCCATTCGCCATCGTCTTGCTTGTATTGAAGTGTCACGGTATCTGCGCTGATATTATCCGTCACTTCCGCTGTGAGCGGAGTGGCTACACCCTGATACACTTCCGATACAGCTTCATGGATGATGACAGCTGGTTCCTCATCTTCACCATCTTGATACACATTTCCATTGATTTCGCCGACACCAGTCGCGATGGTGGATACAGCCAAGTATGCATTGACGATACCATGGCCGAAGCCTTCATTGATTTCATCCGGATATTCGCTGTTTGTCTTTCGATCAGCCGTGTCATAGAGAATCGTTTCGATCTCATCGACTGTCAGCGAGCTATCGGCCTGCAGCAGCAGTGCTATGATGCCGCTCACGTGCGGGGCAGCCATCGATGTACCACTGAAAGAGGCACTATATTCACTACCACTTACCGAGGAATAAACGCTCACTCCGGGAGCTGCAATATCAGGTTTAATTTCCCCTTCATAAGGAGAAGGGCCTCGAGACGAGAAGCTCGCCAATCCATCTTCACTGTCCGTTGCAGCGACAGCGATGGATTCTGGATAGTTGGAAGGTGCTGACACTGTCGCGTCTCCGTCTCCGTCATTACCTGCAGAGAACACCGGGACGATACCTGCGTTCCGCCATGTCTGGACAACTTCGCGATACCATTCATCGAGTCCCGGACCGCCGCCCCAAGAGTTATTGACGATATCCGGCGCCTGCTCCGGATGCGGAGTGCCTTCTTCATCCTTTGGCGCAAGCATCCATTCAGCCGCATCAAGCAAGATGGCATCCGTTGTCTGCCCTTGTCCTGTATCTGGATGGAAAGCTTTTACCGCAATCCACTTGGCCCCCGGTGCAACGCCGATATCAGCAGAGCCATCCGGAGCTGCACCGACAGCCGTACCGATCGTATGTGTCCCATGATCCAAGTCATCATACGGCACAGCTTCTCCGTCGACTGCATCATACCAGTTGAACACATGCGAGACATTATCCGGGTCAGCCGCATCATAGCCGCGATACTTTTCCAAAAGCGCCGGATGGTCATACTGTACCCCTGTATCCAACCCGCCGATGACGACGCCCGATCCATCCAGTCCCGTTTCCTTCCATACTGCAGGTGCTCCGACTCTTTCCACACCCCACGCTTCGACTTCCTCAGCCAAAGCAGCTACCTTTTTCTCCTCTGCCTTCGTTGGCTCAAGGATTTTACGCTCCCTGTTAGGCAGGATCTTCTCCACTTCCTCCGAAGCAGCCAGCTCCTCCATCACATCTTTGGAGCTCGTTACTTTCAGGGCGTTGACGATATAGTAGGAATCATAGTCTTTGACGACACCCTTATCCTTCGCCTGCTTCAAGTAATCAAGCAAATTCGCTTGAGTTGCATCTGCTGTCGCACGCAAATCACTGACAACAGCTGAATTCTGGATACGCTTCTCTTCCTTGGCAGACAAACTGGCTGATTGTTTCTTCGCCTTCTCGACAGCAGTATCTGCCGCCTTCTTCGTATCCGCCTGATCCTTCAGCTTCACCAAGTACGTCACCTGCTCATCCGCCTTGAACTGTGACGTAACATCCTTGTCTACCTTCGCTGCTACACCCTCACTCGCTTTCACAGAAGTTCGCTCAGAAGACTGTGCTCGTGAAACTGTAGGAGAAAGCAACGACAAGAGAAAGACACCGATCGCCAAAATACTGAGCCACTTCGTCATCCTTTTGTGCATCTTCCCACACTCTCCCTTTTCTTGATATGGTCCTGCCCGCTAACCTTATCCACCTCCGCACGTCAAATGACAGATTATGTAATATCGCTCAGATGTTATAGATAGATTACGAGAATCTGTCGGTTTCGGGAAGAGAGCCGCGGTAAAACAGGAGCATATGCGCAGAAAGTGCGGATTCATGCGGGATAATAGTAATAATTTTCTGTAAATTACTCATCTGAATACATCATATCTTATCAAGCACAACTTTCGTTCGCCTTCGAAAGCCCTGGATTACGTTAGGACGCGGAGCTTCTTTAGCAGTAAATCTCTCGACATCTGGGCATGAGATAGCTGCTTATATCTAGTAATCAACATAAAACCTTTTGTCACAATGTCTAATTGGGAAATTCATCAAATAAGAAGCTATTTAGCTTTAGCAAAACCAAAGCTTCCTTCCATCATTACAATCACGCTTCTTTCTGCCTATAAATTCCAAAAATATTCATATGGGAATATGCATATAGTCACGACCATACAATGCGGAAAGTAAGTGAATCTAGAGTGCAAGTTGTTCAGGCGCTTGACCGCAATCCATCCAACTGTCACTATTGTCAGTCCTTATTATCTGAAAATTCATCAATCTCTCATCCACCTTTAATACACCTCACAGTGAATACTCCAATTTCGCAGCTATGATAACAGTATTAAAAATTAAACGGAGGATAAAAACATGAAGGTTATTATGATTCCATCAGGTTTTAAAGAATGTCTTGATGCTGAGGAAGTGGCAGTCGCAATGGGGGCCGGAGCAAAAAGATTCGAACCGTTCATCCGGACAGAAATGCTTCCAATGATAGATGGCGGAGAAGGCTTTGCAAAAGCGATCGTTAAGATAAAGGATGGAAACTTAATCCATAAAACCGTCACCGGTCCTGTCTGGAAGAAGATCGATAGCCATTACGGCATCTTCCAGGAGGGAAATGAACGCACTGCCGTCATCGAAATGGCTGCTGTGGCGGGATTAAAGCTGGTTCCAAAAAACTTAAGAAATCCGTTGCATACAACTACGTATGGTGTCGGGGAACTGATTCTTGATGCATTGAACAGACGTGTGAACAAGATTATAATCGGCTGCGGTGATTCCGGCACATCAGATGGAGGAGCAGGTATGGCCCAGGCGCTTGGTGTTCGATTTCTGAACGATAAGCAGCAAATTATTGACGTCAAGTCCGTCACCGATATTTTGAAAGCGGCAACAATAAATGTGTCGCATATGGATACACGACTGAGAGAGGTCTCCATCGATGTTGCATGCAATTGGAAGAATATCTTGTGCGGCGAACGCGGAGTTGCGAGGGTTTTCGGTCCTCAAAAAGGAGCTGCTCCTGAGCAGGTCCATATCCTTTCTGCGGCCTTGGATCATTATGCTGATTTGATTCAAAATGTCACGGGCATGAACGTACGCTATACACCAGGAAGCGGAGCCTCTGGCGGGCTGGGCGCTGGGTTGATGGCATTTACAGGAGCTAGGCTGCATCAGCGCTTTGATTTGATCAAACATTACATTCAAATAGAAGAAAAAATAGCAAATGCAGATCTCGTCATAACCGGCGAAGGAAGTTTGGATTCTCAGACACCTGACGGTAAAATCCCGTGTGAAGTCGCAAGAATTGCCAAAAAATACAATATACCTGTCATCGCCATTACCGGTACCATTGGACGCGGAGCCGAAAGCAATTATGATGCTGGAATCGATGCTTACGTGAGTATTATCCAAAATCCTGTCACATTAGATAAAGCGATCGCTAAAGCACCTCGGTGGATTGAAGATAGCGTGGAATGTATCTTGCGGCAAATTACCATAGGTATACAATTGGCAAATCAAAGTAAGAGGGTCCAACCTAATGGAACAAATCAATCAATATAGTAGAAGCGAGAGGAAACAAGCAAAGCATACTGCAAAGTCTTCTACCAGAATACGTGTTATTTGTTTCATACATGTTTTCTTTCTCCTTCTTGTGGCTTTGGTAAATCTGAATTATCCTGCGAAAGTATCGCTTTTTGCTTTCCTATCAGCTATGACTCTCTGGATCGGCACAAAGATTCCAGCAGGGTTTGTCGCAATTTCGCTTATATCGTTCATCATAATCATGAAGGCTGGGGATCCTGAACTGCTTTATCATGCTTTCAGTGAAGATGTAGTGTGGCTGATGTTTGGAGCTTTTATAATTGGTGAGGCTATTAAGGAATCGGGACTTGCTGCGCGGTTCAGCCGCGCTATTTTATATCAGGCAAAAAGTAAACATTCCATTATAAGAGGTTATACATTGGCGTTGGGACTGACGGCACTATTTATTCCTTCCACTTCCGGAAGGGCTGCCCTCTCCGTCCCCGTCATTAACCAGCTGGCGCGTCACTTCCCCACTAAGGAAGGACAGTTTCTTGCCATCTTGACACCTGTGGTCATTTTGATGAGTACTTCAGCAACATTGATTGGAGCTGGCTCACATATAATTGGAGTTGGTTTGCTGGAGAGTACGACTGGTAAATCTATCTCCTTCATTCAGTGGCTGGTATGGGGGATTCCTTTTACCATTGTGATCACCACGGTAACGATGTATATCGTAAGATTGCTTTTATGGCCAAAGAAAAGCAATCTTAGCGATAACATACAACAAGATGGATCCAACAAAGAAGATATAGAGCAGCAGCATTTATCACCGAAAGAAAAAAAGACAGCGATACTGATTGCCGCACTGATCATCGGATGGGTTTCAGAAAATATTCATGGTTATGATACAGCATTTGTTACCATAATTGGTTCTTTATTATTTATGTCTCCCCGATATGGAATAATCAGCTGGCAACAGGGAATAAAAGCTGTTTCATGGAATTTGCTTCTTTTTGTTGCTGCCGCCACTGCCCTTGGACAAATTCTCGTAGATACAGGTGTCATCGATTGGATGGAAAAAGAAATCATGCACAGCCTGCATTTATTTACAGGTGCTTCAGATTGGACAAATGTTCTGATACTTTCCATCGTGACCGTTACAAGCCATTTGTATATAACGTCGCATACGACACGGGCTATCGTGTTTATACCAAGTCTCATCATTTTTGGGCAAGCAATTGGCGGAAATCTTGATTCCATTGTCTTTCTAAGTTTAATAGGAATGAATTATTGTGTGACATTTCCTGTCAGTTCCAAAGCCCTGCTTCTTTTTTATGAAGAAGGCGGCATCACATACGATGCACGTGATTTACTGAAAATCAGCCTCGTTCTTATGCCAATATACATCTTCGTAATACTTCTGTTTTATTTTACTTATTGGAAGTGGACCGGATTATCAATTTAAAAGGGCGGTTGCACACTCCCCCCTTTAAACAGAAAAAGCTGTCAGAACTATTGACAGCTTTTCCCTTTATTGAAAACCAGACTTTATATAAATTTATTGATCTGATCGACAAAATTACGGATGATTTCAACTGTCGACCATATCCCGATAGCTGCTATCAAAGTAAGGATGCCTGTTTCCCACCATTTATTCCTGAATCCATCCATCATATATTTCTTGCTGCTGGTCATGAGAACTAATCCGACCACAATAGGCGGCAGTATCAAAGCGGTGATGACACTCGTGCCGAATACATTCAGCAGTACCAAGTCAGGTGCTCCAGGAATCGATATGAGAATTGGTAACAGCAGGAATAGTCCAATGGATAGATAGCGGAATTTAGGGTCATCATCTGTTTTCTTGTATTCTTTTTTAGCAGATAGATGGAAGCCATTGAGCATCAACAAAGTAAAACCTCGAGCTTGAGCCGGAAAACTTGTAAAAGCCGCGAGGAATAAGCAGATCCAAAGCATCGTCGGACCAGCCGGCCCCACAGCCAATTCCATCATAAGTGCCAAGTCATTTTCATTGCTGACCGGTATACCAGTACCATAGAATACCTCTGCAGCCACTACCCAGAAAAGCACATTGATCACCAAGAGGGGCAGCATTCCAGTAATCAAATCAAGCTGTTGAATCTTCCGGTATTTTGGTTTATTCCATCCTTTGTCCTCCATGAAGTAAGGGTACAGCAGGTTTACAGCAGATCCACCAATTGCTCCAATCGTAGCGACCGCGATAAATATGGCATTGAATGGCCCCTGATTCGGCGGCATGTCAAATGTAAGTCCCTTCAGAAAACCAATGAAATCAAATGAACCAATTCGAAAGAGAGCAAAAACGAACGATGCAATAATTGCTACAGAAGCAAAACGAGCCAGCATTTCTAATAGCTTATATTGATTTGGATTGATTAATAATAAGAACGTAAGGCCAACAACCACCAAACTGAAGAGAAAGACACCCCATGTTTCCCCGCCGAATCCTCCAAATAAATTATAAAGAGCAACTGCACAAGCTCTAAGGAAGCTCATTTGAATAACTATTCCAAGGAATAATATAGCAGCACCAAGCAGCAAAGGAAAACCGCGCCAGACTCTCTGAAATCCTTGCAAGATAGATGTATCGCCGTGTCGGTTTTGTAATTTGTATTTTGCTACTGCGGAAACCATGAAATAGCGGGCAGCTAACGCAACAACCAATGTCCATAAAAGTGCATAACCATAGTTTGCACCCGAAACTGTGGAACTGACCAGATCTCCAGTCCCAAGGAAAGTCATTGCCAGCACAAGACCTGGGCCGAGACTTCGCATATATTCCATAAATGTCTTAGGCAGTGCGGATGGTGCCTCTTCCCTTTCCTTGACAGGTGCTTCTACGTCTTTCAAGCTCTTGCTCATCGCCTTTACCCCTCTCCTTTTTGATAACGCTTACATTTGCGTCATCCATACTCTAAGGTAAATCAATATCCGGATGAAATCCGGATATTGACATTAAGCTGCTTCGATTCGTTTCACATCGCCAAGCAGGAACAGATAATTAAGGATACCTATAATGATCAGCGCGGCCGAGAAAAGAAGGGCAGGCACAAAGGAACCTGTAGCCGCTACGATGAAACCAGTGATGATCGGACCAACAACGCCACCCATGTTGGAGACTGTATTTTGCATACCAGCAACAACGGAAGTCATGTTCTTTGGTGCAACATCCGCCGGCAGCGCCCAGACTTGAGAAGCCGCTACAGTCGTTCCTGACTTAGCAATGCACAATAATACAATTGCCAGCACAGCTGAATCAGCAAAAGCAGCCAGCCCGATACAAGCAGCCATAAGCAAGCCGATGATCAGAAAGAGTTTCCGAGTTGCAGTGAGAGAAAGTTTGCCGCTTGCATGCACTTTATCACTAGCCCAACCGGCAATAACTTCGACAACCATCGCTGACAAGAGTGGCAAGGAGGCAAAGATACCAAGTTCCAGCAAATTCATTCCGCGTTCATCAACTAAATAAGATGGCAGCCAAGTAATGAAAAAGTAGGAGTTGTAGTTAATCATGAAAAAGCCAATACACATAGCCCATATATTCTTGTATTTCAATAGCTGATACCATTTCATCGGCATCGTCTTGTCTGCTAATTCTGCTTCCGACTGACCATCCCGGATATATTCCAGCTCAGCTTTATTCACACGTTTATGATCAGCTGGATTATCCTTGAAGAAGAATAACCAAATAATGCCCCAGATGATACCCAACAATCCGATCAAGACAAATGTCATTTTCCAGCCAACCCATGCAATCAGAACGACAATCAGCGGCGTGGCTATCGCACCGCCAAATTTGGAACCGCTATCAAAAATACCCGCTACAGTACCTCTTTCCTTTTTAGGGAACCACTTCGCTGAAATACCAGCATTACTCGGATAAGCGGCAGCCTCCCCGACACCAAGCGCCACCCTGAAGGTCAGCATGGATTTGAATCCAGTTGCCAGTCCCGTTACCGCAGTCGCAGCCGACCACCATATAACAGCGAATCCAAGCGTTTTCTTTTGTCCGAATTTATCCGCTGCCCATCCAGCTGGTACCTGCAATAACGCATAAGACCAAAAGAATCCAGATAACAAGATACCCATCTGTGCTTCATTGATATGAAAGTCCTCTGATATAAAAGGCGCTGCTGCCGAGAGCACTGCCCTATCAATATAGTTGATCGCAATAGCTGCCCACATCATTGCTGCAACGACCCAGCGTACCTTGGTCTTTTTCCCCATTCCCAGATCGGGTTGATACGTTCTCTTCTCCACCCAGGTTTCCCCCTTATCTCAGTTTGTGTTTTACTTCTCCGACTCCCTTGAGTACAGCGATGACATTCTCGGCACAAGTAACGCTCAATTTATTGACTGCACCTGGTGTATATCCGGCAATATGAGGCAAAGCAAGCACATTATCCAATTCAAACAATGGATGGGATACCAATGGCTCTTCCTCGAATACATCCAATGCCGCCCCTTTAATCCAGCCTTTCGACAACGCTTGGTACAAGGCTTGCTCCGAAACGACACCTCCGCGCGAAGCGTTGACCAAAAAGGCTGATTCCTTCATCAGCTGTAATTCCTTCTCTGCAATCAAGTGCTTTGTCTCTGGCAGCAGCGGAAGATGCATCGTCACGTAATCGCTTGACTGCAGCAGTTCCTGCAATTCGACATATTTCATGTCATATGCTGAAGCAAATTGTTCATCTGGAAATGGATCATAAGCAAGTATCTCCATGCTGAATCCTTTGGCGCGTTTGGCAACTTCTTTCCCTATTTGTCCAGTTCCCAGGATTCCCAAGGTTTTCCCATGCACATCGGAACCGAATACCCTCGGCCACTCTCCATTTTTCGTGAGCTGATTTGCTCTGGGAATATCACGTGCCAAAGACAATATAAGGGCAAATGCATAATCCGCTACAGCATGTTTATTTGCATTCGGTACATTTGTGATGATGACGTTACTTTGCGCTGCTGCTTTTACATCGATATTATCGACCCCAACCCCATGCTTACAAACTATCTTCAAGTCGGGCAGCTGGCTAAGCACATGCTCATTGATACTATTGAATGCAACAATTGCTGCTTGTGCATCTTTTGCTTCCTTGATAAAGTCCTCCTCGGATATATCTGCTGGCAGCAGCTTAAGCTCGATGCCGTTTTTCTTCAGTAACTCTATTGGTTCATTGCTGTATTTAGCAAATGAAGGAGATGTAGAAACGACTAGCATGACATTCACCTTTCTTTCATCTAGTGATGGATTGTTTTGGAGCCAAGTCGGCTGCTGTCTGTAAAGCTGCCAGCATACTCCGTTCATCGGCTATGTTTTTACCGGCAATGTCGAAAGCAGTACCGTGGTCCACAGACGTTCGAATCAAGCCGCCTTTCAATCCCACCGTAATATTGACCCCTTCTTCCAGTCCCAACACTTTGATCGGCACATGCCCCTGGTCATGGTAGCAAGCCACGACGAGATCGAAGTCGCCGCGCACGGCCCGGAAGAACAGCGTGTCTGCCGGATGCGGTCCACTTGCCGAAATCCCTTCTTCCTGTGCCTGTACAATAGCCGGGATAAGCTTTTCCTCTTCTTCTCCGTTACCAAATAAGCCATTCTCTCCCGCGTGGGGATTAATTCCGCAGACTGCGATTCTAGGATTCTCGTACCCTGCTTTCTTCAATGTCTCATAAGCCAGCCGAATGACTTTATACGTCCTGTCAGGGGTAATGGAAGCGATGGCATCAAGCAATCCTTGATGCGTAGTCAAATGAATGACTCGCAGTTTAGGAGAAGAAAGCATCATGGAATAATCCTTTGTATCCGTCAGCTCTGCAAGTATCTCTGTATGGCCCGGATAATGATGTCCGCCTAGATGAAGTGCTTCTTTATTCAAAGGAGCCGTGCAGATGGCAGCCAACTCCCCTTCCTTTCCTAATTGAATTGCTTTTGCAAGGTATTGGAAAGCTGCATTTCCTGCCTCGGCTGAAACACTGCCTTGAGGCAGATCTTCCGGCAGCAAATTCAAATCCACTACTTCAACAGTGCCATAGTCAAATACACATTCCGATATAGCGGAAACTGATTTGAAAGTGACTTCAACTCCAGTTTGCTCTTGCGCACGTTTCAACATAGACAGATCACCGATGACAAGCGGTCTTCCATACTCGTATACAGCTTCGTGCGTCAATGCTTTAACTATTATCTCGGGTCCTATGCCTGCAGCATCACCCATTGTGATTCCGATGATTGGTTTCAAGCTGTCTCTCTCCCTTCAATGCTTCCAAAGCACTCACCATTACTTCCATACTTCCGAAGCTTCCTGCCTTCGTCACGATATATAGGTCCTGCTCCGACGCTTTCCCAAACGGAACTCCAGGCTCAATCTCCTTGAATAATTGGAATGAAGTGACCCTGAGCTGCCGAAGAACCTGTAAGGCTGTGTCTCCTCCGGTAAGAAAAAGGCGGTTTATTCCTAATCGCTCAACAATCTGCTCAACAAGTCTTCCCAGCTCCTTTGCAATACGATTGCTATGTGAGACTGCTTCCAGCTCGTCATGAGCTTCAACCAGTTTTTCCGAAGCGAAAAGGACGGGATGTAGATTTTCAACTATCGCCTTTTGTACTTCCTGAAATACTCGCTTACTTTCTGTCTCTGATGCTTCCGTGTCAGTGACCAAATTTTCTGCGTTCACTTCAACCGATGCAAGCTCTTTTTCTCTCAATAACTGCATGAGCTGATTTCTTCCATGTCGGCTCATACTGCCTATAACAAACAACACATTCCCCTGCTGGATCGTCATTTCATTTGGCATCATCTTTTTGGTAAAACCATAGGATCCGGGCAAGTGATGGAATAATCCTGAGGACCCACTCCATATGATTTGCAGTCCACTATTTACACCAGCTGCTGCCAGTACCTTCAAATCATTCTCGGTTGCAGCATCCACAGTGATGTAATCATGCCCTTGTGCAACCAAACGCTTGAGCTGCTCCTCGGTTCGAACTTCCCCGCTTTCCAAGTACTCCACTGTTAAGTGGCCCACTTTATGGGCACTTTGCATTTGCAAAAGTGTCTGTATATCAGAAATGGTGATAGGTGTCTTCGGATCTCTCGCTACCTCTGAATCACCCAAGGGAACTCCATTAACCCGATGAATCCTATTCTTTACTATTCGACTCTGCTTAGGAAAAGCAGGCGCGACTATGATGACATCCGGATGAAATACATCATATAAAGCATCCAGCTCGCTGCCGATATTGCCTCTCATAGTAGAATCGATTTTCTTGTATACAAGATCGAAAGCTTCTTCTTTTACTGTTGCAGCTATTTGCTTCACTTGCTCGTAAGCTGTTTTTGCAGGTAATGCCCTGCTATCTGTATTCCAGACCACAGCCTGATGGGAATCACCATTAAAGGTGTCCCCGACTTGCACATTTACTTCCATTCCATATGGGAGCAACGCGGCACCGCAATCACTCGCCCCTGTCAAATCATCCGCGATGATCGCTATCCTGTTCATCTCTATCCCACCTTAAGCAAGCAGCTTACTGTATATCGCTTTTACATCCTCTTTTGTAAGCTGTTTCGGATTGTTATCCATCAGTCTTTTCACATCCAATGCAGCAACTGCCATTGACTCGATTGCGCTGTCTTGGACACCATAAGCACTCAAATCCTGCGGTATCTCCAAAATTTTCGTCAGTTCAATAATTCGGTCCACAACTGCTTGCGCCAATTCTTTTTCATTCTGATTCTCTTTTTTGATTCCCATCGGTTCCGCAACAGTCGCTAGTCTCGTTTCGATCGCATCCATATTGAACTGCGTAACATGCGGCAGCAGCATGGAGTTTGCAACACCGTGGGCTATTTTGTATTTTCCACCCAATGGATATGCCATAGCATGAACTGCAGCAGTGCCGGCAGCTGTCAGGGCCATTCCCCCATACATGGAACCAATCAGCATACGCTCCCGCGCCTCGATGTTCTCGCCGTCAAAGTAAGCGGTTTCGATATTTGCCGAGATAAGACGGATAGCCTCCAAAGCGAACATGTCACTGATAGGATTTGCTTTATTGGAAATATAAGATTCCAGCGCATGTGTAAAGGCGTCCATTCCTGTAGCTGCGGTGATAGGTTTTGGCAAGCCAGTCGTCAAGGCTGCGTCAATCAGTACTAAATTCGGCAAAAGGTAGCTGCTTACCACACCAATCTTCAGTTCTTTTTCTGGCAGAGTGACAATAGCGTTAGGTGTCACTTCCGCTCCGGTTCCAGAAGTTGTCGGAATCAGGACTGTTGGAATCCCTGGCTGCTTCACTTGGTCTGTCCCTAGCATTTCTTCCAATGACATGTCATTGGTCTTCATGACAGAGAGCAGTTTTGTCGTATCCAAGATACTGCCGCCGCCGAGACCGATCAATACATCGTAGTCTGTCACGTTGAGCGTTGCCTGGTAGACATTTTCTATATTGGACAAAGTCGGCTCGGGTTCCACATCTGTTGTCACATCAACCGATACACCCGCCTGATCAAGACTTGCCACAACTTTCTCGACTGCTCCTGACTTTTGCAATGCAGGCTGCGTCAGCAATAAAGCCTTTTGAACATGCTGCTTTAATTGCGAAAGATGTTCTCCTATTTCACTTGCGATCCCGACTTTTGTAATAATGGTATCTGCCGTTCTGAATACATACATGCGTATGACCTCCTATAATCCCATCTTGTACTGTTCCATCATGTTCTCTATTTTTCGAAGCGCCTCTTCAGATACAGGTTTCACAGGCAGTCTCGGATCACCAACTTGAAAACCTTTTATCTGGATAGCCTTTTTCAGGGAAGACGGAATTGTGCCGTATGCAAATGTATCCCTGAGAGGCTGCAATGATTTTTGCGCTGCTTCAGCAGCTGCTGTATCTTCTTGAGCATGGCGATAAATATCCAGCACCGTCTTGGGCAGTACATTTGCAGTTGCAGCCACTGCCCCCTTCCCTCCTGCCTGCAGCGTCTGCAGAATAAGGGAATCTGTACCGGCGAATACAGCGAAATCCTTTCCTTTTGTCACATCGATATAAGCTTGGATATTACCGAATTTACCGCTGCTGTCTTTTATTCCGATAATATAAGGATGATCTGCCAATCTCTCCACTGTCTCCGGTTCGATATGCATCCCTGTTTTAGATGGGATATTATAAAGCATGATTGGCATTTCAATGGCATCTGCTATGTATTCGTAATGCTCCGCTAGCTCTTCCTGAGTTATAGGTATGAAGTACGGGGTGATAATCGATAACGCATCCGCGCCCAAATCTTTCATCTGCAAGGATAAATCTATTACTTCCTTGGTTGAATTACCTCCCGTACCAACCATGACTGGTACACGATTATCTGCTGCTTCCATCACTGTTCTGGCAACTAACAGCTTCTCTTCTGTGGTAAGCGTATGGAATTCACCGTTCGTCCCTAAAATGAACAAACCATGGACACCTTCACCGATCAAATGATCAGTAAGCTGTTTTAAATTATTCTCTGATACGTGTTGTTCTTCATCAAAGGCCGTCACCATTGCCGGCCAAATACCAGCTAACTTCATATAATCCCCTCCGTTGTTTGCGCTTTCATAATTATAACTATAGGAGAAATCGTTTAATTAATCAACCTAAATATAATATTTTGATGTATTTTATCTTTATTTCTTTATTTTGTTTCATTTTTAAACACTTTATATAAAAAAGAGGACGCACAATTCATGTGCGTCCTTCTTTTTCAACCCGTTCCTTTAGTCTTCTCCATAATGTTGTCCGGTTAATTCCTAACCTCGCAGCTGTCTTCGTATTATTTTGGTTCTCTGCTTTCCATACTTGGTATATTATCTCAGATTCGATTTCAGCTAGTGTACCACGAAACGGCAGCTCCCACTTTAAAAGATTGCTTGATGAAATACTCTCCAGGATACATTCTTTTGATAGATATTCACCAGTTGATTTCAATACTGCTTGTTTAATAATGCGTTGGAGATCCGTTACATTCCCGGGATATTCAAAGCGGATCAGTTCTTCCAGCCCATCCTCCTCAACACCAGCAATTTGCTTCCCATATATATTATTAAAATGACTGATAAAGACTTTTGTCAGTACAGGAATCTCTTCTTTGCGGTCCCGAAGCGGCGGCAGATTAAATACAGCAGTGCCCCTTTTATCTTGCGGTTCCTCAGCAGCGGATAAAAGCAGTTTACCGGATCTATCCTTTACAAGCTTCTCCATCTTTTCAATATCTACCCGATTAAGCTGATCAGCATTCCTTACAAAAATAGTTCCTTCTTCTAAAAGAACAGTACTTAATTCATTTAAATGCTGCTTATTAAGCAGTTTACCGGAAATGCGCAGGAAGGGAGCATGCACATTGTGCAGATACCTAGCAAGAATGGCTCTGCCCGACCCTGATTCTCCTATCAGCCATATCCCTCTCGCATACTCGTCCTTTTTGAAATGTCGTGCCCTGTCCATCCATCTACTGACATATAACCCTTCACTGCCAGGTGTGTCAGCATATTGTCCTAAACGTACTTCAATTGCCGCCTCTTCTTCATATGCAGGCTCGATCTGGTACATGATCAGATTATCATGCTGCAATCTATTTGCTTTTATCAAGAATCTATCTTCCTTACCGGATAGAACGAATGAACAGCTGCTTTGCACGCGTACTGCCATTTGAAGCAAATACTGCCGAAAGAAAGGTGAAACTGATTTTGTTTCCAATACGATATTTTGCTGCTCATCAACTACGAGTATCCACTGCTTCAACTGTTTTAACATTTGAAGCAGCTGCTTATTCTTATTATTCGAGGATACTAAATAAGAAAGTGTCTCCTTCGCCTTTAGGAAAGCTTGCTGCACACTTTCTTTCCCCGATGTAAGCAAGATTCCATGCAAACCCATTCGTTCAGCCAGCTCTACAGTGATTACATCTCCAACCACGAACGTATAATCCTGATCTTTAAGTTGCTGCAGTCGTGTTTCAATAGACTCTTCTTTGTTGACTGCGTATACATCCACTGCCGAAGAAGTCAGCTTACTAATGGTCGAAACGGCTTTAGCTAAAACAGGAAACCCAACAAACGCAGCCTTCTTTTGCTTATCGCGAACCAAGGAAAGTACGCGAAGTACATCAAAACCTGATACCTCTATTTCGATGACTGGGATATTAACTCTCTGCTTGATTCGTTCCGCAGTACCGCCGCGGCTGATAATCAGATCGGCACCTTCTTGTTCCGCCCTAACAGCATTTTTTACACCCTCAGCCAAATCACCGTATAAAATTTCAACATCCTCTAGCTGAAGACTGTTTGCCACTTCCTGCATCAAGATACCTAATCCCTTGTAGGGAGCAATTGCAACTACCTTCATTTTCTTTCCTCCTGTTGCAAACGTAAACACACTTTAAGACTAGCAATCGATCATTAGAAAAGCAAACCAAGAAAAAAACACCTTTTCCCGATAGGAAAAAGTGTTTCTGGACTCAACCTAAATCAACATTATGATAAACCTGCTGCACATCCTCCAGATCTTCCAGTGCATCGATCAGCTTCTCGAATTGCTCTTGGGATTCCGGATCAAGGTTGATATCGTTCTGCGCAAGCATGGTAAGCTCAGCTACCGTGAACTCTTCGATACCAGCTTGTTTAAGTGCTTCCTGCACAACATGGAATTGATCCGGTTCCGCATAAACGATGACTGCATCGCCTTCTTCGATGATGTCCCGTGCATCAACGTCAGCTTCCATCAGGATTTCCAATACTTCATCAGAGGATCTGCCTTCGATACCGATTACTGCAGTTGCATCGAACATGTAGGCAACAGATCCGCTGACACCCATGTTCCCGCCATTCTTACCGAATGCAGCACGAACCTCCGGCGCAGTACGGTTCACATTGTTCGTCAGTGCATCAACGATGATCATGGATCCGTTAGGACCGAAACCTTCATAGCGCATTTCATCGTAGTTCTCTTCGCCGCCGCCCTTTGCTTTTTCGATCGCACGCTCGATGATTGCCTTTGGTACGTTATATGTCTTTGCGCGCTCCAAGACGAACTTCAACGCCTGGTTGGCTTCCGGATCCGGCTCGCCTTGTTTGGCCACTACGTAGATTTCCCGACCGAACTTCGCATAGATCCGACTCGTGTTGGCATCCTTCGAAGCTTTCTTTTCTTTGATATTGTTCCATTTACGTCCCATTGCTGAACACTCTCTTTCAATCTATTTTAAAACCGTGTGTGAAATGATGATTGCTATTACCATTATAACGCAAAAAGTCCGGTACTAAAACTGGAGTACTTTAGGTCCTTTACAAAAAGCCGGGTCCTCATATGGATTCCGGCTTCTTTGTGAACTGTTCATATGCATCATTGAATGCTTGGAAGCTAGCTTGCCCAAGTTTTGTTTCATCCTGGTCAAATAGTCTGTCAAAAACAATATCATACACTTCTGCAGTGCTGCATTGCCTGGCATTGGAAACAAGTTCTAAATAAGATAAAAAGTATTCCACACTTAGTTTACCGCCTTTATTCAGGATCATAGGTCATCCTCCTCTCCAAAAGCATGACATCCCGCCACCTCCCGCAGAGCTTTCCGATTCGCTCACGGATTCCGACCTCCCGGAATCCGCAGCTCTTATGGAGTGCCAGGCTAGCTGCATTTTCAGGGAATATACTTGCTTGGACTGTCCATATGCCCTGCTGATCGCATATTTCCAGCAGTTTCTTCATAAGTTTCCTGCCCACCCCGCGACCTTGATAAGCTGGATGGATATAGATGCTGATGTCCGCTACCCCACGGTATACCTCTCTGCTCGAATATGGTGTCAGTGCTACCCATCCTGTGACGATACCATCTTGATCCGCCACCAATCTTCCAAATGGCAGTTTCGATTTATTCCACTCTTCCCAGCCAGGAGCCTTTGTTTCAAATGTAGCATTTCCGCCATCCATGCCATCCTGATAGATCTGTTTAACAGCCGGCCAATCCCGCTGTTCCAGTATCCGTATCAGCATGTGCAGCTTCCTTTCTCACTGCAGCTGGTTTGTACAGAAAGACGGTCGGTTGAACAGACACCAGTCTCCGGCAGTGAAAGCTTCACTTGCTCCGCTGCTTGCTTATCGCCTGCGATCATGGCGACAATGGAGCGTACTTGTTCATATCCGGTTGCCAGCAAAAATGTCGGTGCTCTTCCGTAACTTTTCACACCAGCGATATAAAAGTTCGGCTCTGGCTGCCGCAGTTCCTTTTCACCATGCGGTCTTACGGTCCCGCAACTGTGAACATTCGGGTCGATCAATGGTGCCAAGGCAGGCGTGCTTTCAATGGCAGGATCAATTTGGTATCGTATCTCCCTTAAAAAACTGAAATCAGGCCGAGCACCTGTATTGACGTATATTTCATCCACTTCTTCAACCGCTTCTCCAGACAGACTGGTTATCCGGAGGCGCTTATCCTGATTGGTGATCTCATCAGTACGGAAACCTGGCTTGATATTTATAACACCACTGTTAACCAAGCTCTCCGCGTGCATTCCCAATGCGCCTCTTGCAGCCAATTGATCTCTCTCTTTGCCTCCATATGCAGAAGCAGGGTTCCCACGCCGGATCAGCCAAGTAATAGCTGTATCAGGATGAATCTGCTTTACCTGGGCAAGCTCAGCCAATGTCTGCAAAGCGGAATGACCGCTGCCGATCACCGCTATATGCTTATTCTTTAAAGCATCCATATCTTCAGCAGCAGAGGGAATGTCTGTATGTACTTGAAGCTCTTTCTGCCATACACCGTCTGCTGAGGGGGGATTCGGGTTATGCCAAGTCCCGCTTGCATCGATGACAGCCTTCGCACGATATGCTGCTGTTTTACCGCCTGATTTAGCATAGACAAGGAACGGCAGCTTATCCCTCCCAGCAGTTTTCAGCTTATCGACTCCCTCTCGAGTGACAGCAATTACTTCTGCACCATAGACAACATATGGAGCGATTTCTGGTAAAGCAGCCAGCGGTTGTAGATAACTGGCAACCAGTTCGCCTCCAGTCGGAAGCTGCGTTATATCCGGCATTAGCCAACCATTCCCCTCAAGCAGCTCCTTAGCTGCTTGGTCAATGTTATATTCCCAAGGCGAGAATAAACGGACATGCTTCCATTCTTTAATAGTAGACCCTGCTGCTTCCCCCTTCTCCAAGATAAGAAATGGCACGCCATACTTTGCAAGATGTGCAGCTGCGGCAAGGCCCACCGGTCCGCTTCCGATAATAACGACAGGTAAATCATTTCCCATAAGATCTCCTCCTTATTATTTACAGCATGCTTGAGCCGCTGTTTCTTTTGGTCCCCTTAAGAGACAGCATAATTCTTCGGACAGAACATGATTCAAGTTTGAATGCTGCAAGCCATAGTAATTCCATGTCCCCCGCTTTTCCTTTGTGATCAGACCAGCATCCAGCAGGATTTTGATATGATAGGACAGCTTGGATTGAGCCATATTCAGCGCTTCAGTCAGATCACAAACACAAACAGATTCCTCTGGCGTTCGAGCCAGTAAATGTAACAGCTCGAGACGTTTACTATCAGCGAGAGCTTTAAACATACGCTCATAATCTTGCCATTCCTTCATCACAAGCACTCCTTAAATCAACTTTTTTTGATATATAGATTATAAATCAACTTTTTTTGATGTTCAAGTATATAATGATTGCCTTATATAACATTTCACTTATATACTAGCTTCGAGGGGAGGGATTGGATGTTGGGATTATCGACTGAAAAGATCACGGAGACTTTAAAGATCCTTCATGATCCAACTCGATTGCTTTTAATGAAACTGCTGACCGAAAAAGAGTATTGTGTATGCGAGCTGGTAGGTATGTTTGAAGTTAGCCAGCCGGCCATGAGCCAGCACTTGCGTAAGTATAAAAAAGCGGGTCTGGTATGTGAAAAAAAGCGCGGACAGTGGCGCTACTATTGCTTTAATGAGGCTTGTGAGCAACGCATTTTAGTGGAGCAGATCATCGGACAGTTGGACGAAAATGATGAACAGCTCATCAAACTGCGAAGCAAAGCAGAAGCAATCACTTGTTAAGTAGGGAGTTATTACACATGTTGACAACAGTCTTAGCCTGTACCATCTTTCTTGTAACACTTATTTTGATTATATGGCAGCCAAAGAACCTGAATATAGGATGGACTGCCTGTGGCGGAGCTATACTAGCCTTACTGGCAGGCGTGGTCGATTTTTCCGATGTATGGGAAGTGACCACCATCGTATGGAATGCTACCTTGGCTTTTGTGGCCATTATTTTAATTTCACTTATATTGGACAGCATCGGTTTCTTTGAATGGGCCGCTTTACATATGGCGGCAGCTGCCAAAGGACACGGCGTGAAAATGTTTGTTTACGTCTGCCTGTTAGGTGCTGTTGTATCCGCCTTCTTCGCCAATGATGGGGCAGCCTTGATCCTGACACCGATTGTATTGGCGATGGTTCGGGCACTCCGCTTTGATGAAACACTGGTGTTTCCGTTCATCATTGCGAGCGGGTTCATCGCCGATACAACCTCATTGCCGTTGATTGTTAGTAACTTGGTGAATATCGTTTCCGCCGATTTCTTCGGCATCACTTTCCTGGAATATGCATCTCGAATGGTTATTCCGAATTTAATTTCCCTGGGAGCAAGTATTCTTGTACTTTATTTATTCTTCCGTAAACGCATCCCTTCGACCTATGAAGTGAATTTTGTAAAACAGCCTTCTTCGGCTATTAAAGACCGAAAAATGTTTAAACTATCTTGGTATGTACTTGCTTTATTAGTGATCGGCTATATGGTTTGTGAGTTTTTCCATATACCTGTATCTTTCGTGGCTGGAGCGATCGCAATCTTCTTCCTGCTGATCGCACGCCACAGTCCAGCCGTCGAAACAAGAGCCGTCGTGAAAGGCGCACCATGGAATATCGTCTTCTTCTCCATCGGTATGTATGTCGTCGTCTATGGATTGCGTAATGCCGGTTTGACAGATATACTCGCCGATGCCATTCAATATGTTGCTGACCAAGGTATGTTCATCGGAACGATCGGCATGGGCTTTATCGCAGCCATTCTATCTTCCATGATGAATAATATGCCGACAGTCATGATCGATGCTATTGCCATATCCCATACTTCCACTTCAGGAGCGATACGGGAAGCCCTCATTTATGCAAATGTGGTCGGTTCTGATCTTGGTCCGAAAATCACTCCGATCGGATCATTAGCAACCTTATTGTGGCTCCACGTCCTTTCTCAAAAAGGTGTCAAAATACCGTGGGGCACCTATTTCAAGACTGGTATCATTCTAACGATACCCACGCTGTTTATAACACTGACTGGACTTTATATTTGGTTAATCATCATCCATTAAAGGAGAGATACAATGAAAATACGAATCATCGGTTCCGTTGCTGCCGGAACATCAGTTGCTGCCAAGGCACGCCGGAACAACGAAGAAGCTGATATCCGCATTTATGACAGAGATTATGATATATCTTACAGCGTCTGTGGCATTCCTTATTTCATAGGAGATGAGGTCGAGGATCTGGAGACACTGAATCCCCGCGATCCAGCTTGGTTCAAGAAACGTTACAACGTCGATATTCAAACCAGACATGAAGTCATAGACATAGATCATGATACAAAGACCTTAACCATAAAAAATCTGGATACTGGGGAAACACTGACAGATACGTATGATATCCTCGTCTTCGCAACTGGTGCCAGTCCATTGACACCAAATATCGAAGGCACTGAGCTGGGACATGTCTTCCACGTTCGAACCATCCAGAACGCCGGTGCAATCGATCAGTTCATCGAATCCCGCAAGCCGAAAACAGCTACAATCATCGGTGCCGGCTATATCGGATTGGAAATGGCCGAACAGCTCACCCATCTAGGGATTGAAGTAACCATACTCCAGCGCAGCAATCAAGTGATGAAGCATCTGGATAAAGATATAGCTGATCGTATCACGGACACGCTGAAGGCACATGGTGTAAATGTGCTGCTTGATCAGGAAGCTGTCCGCATTACCGAAACAGAGATCACCACTTCCAAGGACGATACGATTGCTTCTGATCTTGTCTTCCTAGCTGTAGGAGTCAAACCAAATACAGCTTTGGCCGAAAAAATCGGCGTTAAAATTGGAGAAACTGGAGCAATTGCAGTCAATGAAAAGATGCAGACCAATCTGCCGGATGTATACGCAGTCGGAGATGTGGCAGAGAGCTTCTCCGTCATTACAGGTAAGCCACTCTACCGCCCGCTCGGATCGACAGCGAATAAAATGGGACGCATTGCGGGTGATGTCATTACCGGAGGCGATTCTATTCACCGCGGTATCCTTGGCACCGGGATTGTCCGTGTATTCGAACTTGCTGTCGGACAGACCGGCTTGAACGAACGAGAGGCTCTTGCCCAAGGATATGACATAGAGACTCTGCACAACATCAAACCTGCCCGCGCTGCTTATCTTGGCGGCAAAGAAATCATCATAAAAGCGATTGCCGACCGAGCAACCGGCCGCTTACTGGGAGTCCAGGCAGTAGGCGAAGAAGGTGTGGACAAGCGCATCGACGTGTTTGTTACGGCAATGACCTTCGGAGCCAAAGCAGAAGACCTGTTCCACCTGGATCTTGCCTATGCACCACCATTCAGCACGACAAAAGATCCCGTCATGTACACCGGCATGGCGCTTGATAATGCCATCAAGAAACAGAATAAACTGCTTACACCAAAAGAACTGCAGCACCGGATAGAAAAAGGAGAGTCCTTCCAGATCATTGATACACGGGCTAAAACCCAATATGATAAGTCACACGTTCCAGAAGCTGTGAACATCCCTCTGGCAGAGATAAGGAACAAAGCAAAAGAACTCGACCCGAAAAAGCCGATCCTCTGCTATTGCAATAGTGGTGTTTCGGGTAATGCTGCACAGAATATTCTTCGCCATATGGGGTTTGAGGAAGTATATAATCTTTCCGGCGGAAATAAAAATTATCAAGAGTACCGAAAGTAAGAAGATGCCATTTACGGCATCTTTTTTGTGCAGAATATTTTTTCGATGGAGTAATTGGTATCTACACATAGAGGTCACATGCATATGCTATAATCGACCAAAATTCAAAAGGAGGTAATGAATGATATTCCTCACCCTCTTCGCCATACTCGCTGTAGTCATCATAATTGCCCTCTTGGTTAGTCGGAAACAAAAAAGTACCACTACTATTGAACATCTTACAAAATCAACTGAACAAGCTAAAACTGATGTACAGAATTATATAAATACGAATAGAAATAATAATGGCTCTTAAACTGAGCGCTATAACCAGGAAGGGCTGAGTTTCATACTCAGCCCTTTTCTAATTAATTATCAATTTTACTAATACTTCACGAAATAAAATTTGACTCTTTTTATAATGAAGGAGTAGGTCTTACAATTAATTCACTTACATCGACCTCTTCTGGCTGCGAGATTGCATAAAGAATTGCATGTGCAATAGCAGAAGCAGGAATCGCTTGTCTTCGGTACTCGATCATAGCCTCTCTTGCCTGTTTATCGGTAATATGATCAGCTAATTCCGATTCCGTTACACCCGGTGCAATAACAGTAGTTCGGATATTATTCGTTGCTTCCAGTCGTAAGCCTTCCGTGATGGCACGGACAGCATATTTGGTTGCACAATAAACTGCTGCAGTCGGAGTAACTTCATAGGCGCCTATTGAAGCTATATTGACGATATGACCGCTATTCTGCTCTTTCATTATCGGCAACACTGCTCCAATACCATGCAGGACACCACGGATATTTACATCAATCATTCGATTCCATTCAGCGATTTTCAGAGAATCCAATGTAGATAATGGCATTACACCGGCATTATTTACGATGACATCGATCTTTCCATATGCTTCTATTACTTCTTGTACTGTATGCTCCATTTGATCAAAGTCAGTTACATCCAATTGCTTATAATTTGCATCATATCCTTTTTGGTGAAGAGTGGATACGAGTGTTTCTAACTTATCTGTTCTCCGCGCTGCTGCTATCACTGTAGCACCATTCTCAGCTAATAAATCAACAGTTGCTGCTCCGATACCGCTGCTTCCACCAGTGACAAGAACAACTTTATTCTTTATACTCATCCTTGTATCATCCTCTTTTTATTAATTTTCGTTAGGGAATCTTTAGCTATTTTCACGATGCAGGACCATGCCTGCGTGATATAGAATTCCGTTTTGGAAATCTCCATCAGCTGTGAATCCTGTATCATCTTGATATTCAATGTGGTCACCTGTTATTTGATAATTACCTGTATAAGCGCATTCGACATCACCACGAGCTTCAATATAGCGTCCTTCGGGCAACAGCTCATGCCTGATATACCTATCTTTAGTAACCCATAGCCCAGCGTAAGTATGATTGTTCTTTTTCATATCATCAGCTCCTTTTCTGTTCTACTGTTAGTATCCGGGAAAGTTAACATGGAGTGGTAGCCGGCATTTCTTTAATTCTTGCCCTATTCTCCAAGCCGAAAAACTTTATAAAAGGAGTGATTATCCATGTCGCAAAAAGAGCATTTGCAATCGAAAGAAGAGGAACTTACAGATCTAGTCTCAACATTTGCTACCAAGGAGGGGACGAATCTAACACCGATCTCTGGTTTGGAATTCATTCGATCTGCCAAGCCGCTGGAGCCTGTACATATTATGCATGAACCTGCATTGTGCATTGTTCTTCAAGGAAGAAAAGTGATCTCGGTTATTGGAAAAGACTTCTTTTATAAGAAAGGGGATTATTTAATCGTAGCAGTCGATCTGCCTGTTATCGGGGAAATTCTAGAAGCAAGTGAGATGGAACCTTATTTATGTCTAAGATTGAATTTTAACATGATGCAGATTGCAGAGGTTTCAAAAGAGTATAAGCAACACAGCACTAATAAAGATGTTTCCGAGCGAGGAATATTTGTAGATAAGACAGATGAGGTTATTCTGGATGCGATTATCAGACTCGTAACACTGCTGCATACCCCTGAAGATACAGAAATACTTGCACCTCTAATCATTAAGGAAATTCTATATCGCATTATGCAGGGAAAGCATGGTGACACAGTAAAAAGCCTCGTTGCCAAGGGGAGTAAATTATCTGAAGTGGCCGCTGCCCTTGATCATTTAAAAAATAACTTTTCTCATGAAATAAAGATAGATGAACTAGCTAAAACAGTAAAACTTAGTCCATCAGCTTTATATCATCATTTTAAACAAGTTACAACCATGACTCCGATTCAATACCAGAGAGCACTACGCCTTCATGAAGCAAGGCGTTTGATTATCGGGAAAGATATGGGGGTTGCTGACGCTGCCTTTCAAGTTGGCTATGAAAGTCCTTCTTATTTTAACAGAGAGTACAAGAAGATGTTCGGCAAGCCTCCAGGGATAGATCGTAAAGAGAATATGAATTTATATAATGTATAGTACATATCAAAAAAGAAAGCCAAGTTTAACACTCTTCCCCTTTGATTGATATTAGAGAAAACCCTCTAATACTTTTCTCTAAGCTTTCCCCACTTGTTAAGGAGGGGCATTTTTTACAACTCTAATTTTAATACTATTAAACACCAAAAAACTCCAGTTAATAAAGGAGTATAAAGCCTAGAGATTCGCACTCTAGGCTTTTTTGATTTGATGCGATTTATTTTACTTCTACGTACTTTGTTGAAACTTTGATATACTAGCCCGACTTAAATTGATACATATTAGAGACATTTACAGTCAATTCATTACTGTTTCCAGAGGCCTGAAAGACTCCCTACTAAGTTACCAGACTGATTAGGGCGGCATCTGTTGCTAATTGAGACTGTCTTTTATCGGTCACTTTCGTATGAAGGGTATTCAAGAGCGTTTAAGACATAAGGTGTATGCACATTACGAATAAGATGGAGACAGGGACAGGCATTGCATTTTGGAAGGTTCGAGCATGTAAAAAACTAGTTTGGGCGGTCAGTTGGACGGTCGCCCACTTATAAAGCTATTTCAAAACTAAAAGAAAGCACAAAAAAGCCTAGAAACACTGGATTTCTAGGCTTTTCCTTCTAAGCTTCCTAGCGGACTTGAACCGCTGACCCCCACCTTACCATGGTTCATACCCTGTACGGCAGCATTAGGGAGGATTCGGAGAGAACCAGATTTTGTTCCACATGGTGATTTTGTAGAATGGGAAATCTTCAAAGGAACCTGGTTACAGGTAGCCAAAGGCACTCCATCCATTGGTAGCGGACCTTTTAGGATAGGTGTGCCAAATATAGAAGATGAAAGGAGAAGAATTATAGACGTACTACATATAGAAATTGAACCAGTTAATACACGTGAAGGAGTTCCTGCAGCTTGGTGTACTTTTAGTGATCCTGAAGGAAATAGAGTAGGGTTGTATCAAGATTTCATAACACAAATAAACAGCACTAGATGATTCCTAGTACTGTTGCTAATCTGAGTAGGACAATCGCTCACCACAATTTTCACTTTTGTACTACTAGTTTAATATTATTTTTCTGTGGAGTTAAAGTGTGCGCAACAATAGTTCTCACTTTTCATCCCAGTAATACATAATTGCAATAGATCCTATACCTGCATGTGTACTAATTGCAGGTGTAGTTGTCTCTATAGTGATTCCTTTTAGTCTAGCTCCTAGATTCTCTTTTATAACACTTTTCAGTTTCCCCGATAATTCTGGATTACCAGCATGAACAATTGCTGCACCTTTAATTTCTTTGTCTTTCGTATCTTTTAGAATATGTGTAAGGAGCTCTTTAATAATCTGAGATTGATTTCTCACTTTTGCCACAGGCTGAAGGACCCCGTTCTCTAGAGAAGCAATCGGTTTAATCTTCAATATAGAGCCCAAAAAAGCTCCAGCTTTACCAATCCTTCCTCCTTTCACTAAATTTTCAAGTGAATCTATCGCAATCAATAATCGTGTTTTCGCTTGTATATTGCTCAATTTATCAACAATTTCGATTGCGCCTTTTCCTTCATCAGCCATTATTGCTGCTTCGATTACTTGGAATGATAGTGCTTTAGAAATAAACATAGAATCTATCACAGTTACTTTTACATCGGTCATACTTGCTGCTACCTTAGCCGCTTGGACTGTACCGCTCATCTCACCAGACATGTGTACAGAGACAATCTCACTACCATCATTTCCTAATCGATGATACATTTCCAGAAACTCACCTACAGAGGGCTGCGAGGTTCCTGGGAGATCTTTCGCCTTACTCATTCGTTCGAGGAATTCATGCGGTTCCATTTCTATTTTGTCTAAAAATGATTCTCCATCTATAATAATAGATAGTGGCACCATTCCCACACCGTGTTTTTTCAATGTTTCCAGATCTAAATCAACTGTAGAATCCGTTACAATCTTGACCTTCCTCATACAATCACGTCCTTAGCCATATTTATGATTGATTTCATATTGCCATTCCAGTTAATATTTAACGTTTATTTACGTTAAAACCTTGAATGAGAATTTGAAACCCATCACTCCGAAACCGCTATCTTAATAATTTTTCCTACTTGCTATTTTTAAACAAACAAGAGAAACCAGAAACGTACAAACGGGCAAAAACGATTTCTAACGTAGCATGAGAGTTCGTTTAGATATTTAGAAAAAAAGAGCCGGTGATGAACTGGCTCTTTCCGTTACGTATCAGTATTTAATCGTTTTGTTTTTGATCTTCCTTCTCTTTTTGTTTCAGAAGCTTGTGTCCTTCAATATCTACATTTGGGATGATCCTATCTAACCATTTAGGCAAATACCACGTAGCGTGCCCCATAACTTTCATCAAAGATGGAATAATGGTCATACGTACAATAAAGGCATCAAATAAAACACCGAATGTTAGAGCCAGACCAATTGATTTTATCATTGGATCCCCAGCAAAGATAAACCCAGCAAATACAAATATCATGATTAATCCTGCTGCTGTTACGACTGGACCACTGTATTTCAAACCCGCCAATATTGATCTCTCTGGATCCCTTGTGTGAAGATATTCTTCATGCATACGACTAACTAAGAATACTTGGTAGTCCATTGCTAATCCAAACAGAATACCAATTACTAAAATGGGCAAGAATGCAAGAATTGGTCCCGGCTCCGGTATACCGAATAATTGGCTCAGGTTGCCTTTTTGAAGGACAAATACTGAGAAGCCAAGCGTAGCAGTCATTGTGAGTAGAAATCCTGCCACTGCAGTAAGTGGTACCAATAATGAACGAAACACGACTAACAATAATATAAACGCGAATCCGATTATAATCGTGGCGAAAACAGGAATAGCTTCATTCAACTTTTCTGCAATGTCTATATTGATAGCTGTTAAACCTGTGATACTTAAATTAAGATGCTCTCCATTTGAATTCACAACTGATATGTCACGTAAATCATGAACTAGGTTCGCAGTTTTTTCGTCATTTGGACCAGTTTCCGGTATGACATTTATAATCGCATATCTACCTGTCTCATTCGGTATTGCAGGTGTGGCACTTTGAACATTATCTAATTTAGTAATTTCTTCCATAATTTCTTGGAATTCTTCTTTTTGATCCCCACTTGTATCAGATGCATCTACCAGGGCAACTAAAGGTCCATTAAAACCTTCCCCAAAACCTTCTGCTAGCAAGTCATAAGCTTGACGTGCAGGTTTTTCCTCTGCTTGCATACCATCATCAGGCAGACCTAAACGCAGATCCAGTGCCGGAATACTAATTACCAAAAGCAATAAAATTCCCAGCACGCCAATTGTTAAAGGATGTTTTGTAATTAAACGTCCCCAGCTATTGGATGATTCGTCATTTCCACGTCTAATAAATCTACCTAGCAGTCGGTTTCTTTTATATGTTGGATCAATTCGCTTGCCTAAGACTGCAAGGACTGCTGGTACTGCTGTCATAGAAATTAATACAGCAAAAAGTACACTAATAGCAGCAGTCATTCCCATTACCGCAAGAAATGGAATACCTACTACACTTAATCCACACAAAGCTACAATAACAGTCAACCCAGCAAACACTACTGCTCCTCCTGCAGTTCCACTGGCTCTTGCAATTGATTCGTTTATATCAATTCCATCCCTAACCTGCTGACGATGTTTAGAGAAAATAAACAGAGCATAATCTATACCAACAGCTAGTCCAATCATGACTGTTAAGGATAGACTAAAAGAAGAGATATCAAAGATCTTTGTACCAATGAAGGTGAGGCCTATGCTAGTAAGCAATCCCATTAAGGCTGTTAGAATTGGCAATCCTGCCATGAGGAAAGAAGCAAACGTCACAGATAAGACAATAAATGCCAATGCTATACCGATTACTTCAGAAATCCCTCCGACTTCCAACTCAAACGGCAAAATATCACCAGTATACTCAACTCGCATACCCTCATCTTGTGCAATTTTTATACTGTTCTGGATATGTTCAAGTGAGTTTTCTGGAAGATCCTCTCCTGCTTCTTTGTAGGTGACATCTGCATAGGCAACAGTACCATCCTCATTAATTGTTTGTACTTCATAAGGATTAGCTATGGAGTCGACTTCTTTATCTTTCATGATTGAGTTTAAAACATCTCCAATAGTCTTCTGTGCAGATTCTGACATTAGATTTTCGTCTTCTTTAGCTTCGAATATCACTCTAGCCGATCCTGCATCTGGTGCGCTAGGAAACTCCTCCTCTATCACCTTCATCGCTTTTTCCGATGGAGTGCCGGGTATACTCATATCATCTGAAAAAGTTGGTTTAAGCAAAAGTGCCGCTGTGAAAATGACTGCTATTAAAATACACCAGCCATAAAGCACCTTTTTCTTATTACGCACACACCAGCTTCCAATTCTATATAACAACGTTGACATATAATTCTCCTTTCAAAACTTTTACCTATTAAATTTAACAAGTGATGAAAAAAGAAAAAACGTACTTTTGGGCAGCACGTCTTTTAAAAAATTATTTATTTTGATCTTTAAGAGTGATTAAACCTGCATGCATTGCTACTGCCACTGCTTCAGCTCTGGAATCTACCGCCAACTTATTAAAAATAGTTGTTAACCTAGATTTTATCGTTCTTTCAGATACACCTAAGTCAGCAGCAATATCTTTACTTTTCCTTCCATTCGCAACTGCTTGCAATGTAATAATTTCTAAGTGGGATAAATGAACTTTTGCTTGTTCTTGCTTTTTGAAATTACGAATTCTGTCCATCATATCTGAATTAATTAGTGTTTCTCCCATTAGCGCTGCTCGGAGCGAGTGAAACAAAGATTCGAGGCTAGTATCCTTCAACAAGTAACCTTTCACTCCTAAATCGAAGCCTTCTGCCATTAATTGGTCCTCATTGTAAGTAGTCAATATGATTATAGGAAGGTTTGGATGGCTGATGGATAGCTTCTTGATGGCATCTAACCCACTCATCACCGGCATATATAAATCCATTAAGACTACATCCGGTTTCAACTCTTCAACCAGTTTAATGGCCTCCATTCCATTCTCTGCCTCTCCAATGGTCTCATAATCATCATTTGTCTCAATTAACAACTTAAGTCCTTCTCTAACAACAAGATGGTCATCTACTATTAATATTTTATGAGGCATTTAATAATCTCCTTTTAACGGTATGATAATCCTAATTTTTGTACCTTTTAGTTCTTTGCTTAAGATACTCACCTTTCCACCGAGAATCCTTGTCCGTTCTTTAATTCCAACCAACCCATAATGTCCTGGTTTACGAAGAGCAGATTCTAACTTGAAGCCAACTCCGTCATCAATTATTTCGAGGGACATAGTCTTATTGCTTTCTTTTTTGAGAATGACATGTACTTCACTAGCTTTCGCATATCTAGCTATATTGAGAAGGCACTCACTGACTATTCTAGAACAATGCTCAACTAATTTCGGGTAAACTGGTTCGCTAATTGTATAATCAAAGTTCACAGGGATTCCAGTTGCCATTGTAAATTGTTTAATTTGGGATTCTATATGGTGTTCTAAATCGGTATTGTCTGTGTACATCCTCAGATTATCTATTACTAAACGAGAATCAGCTAGAACAGTAGTAGCTTGTTCCATTGCTAACCTCGTAATTTCACGGGCCCTCTCATAGTTCCCTTTAGCAAGATGGGCATTGATTGCTTCAGCTTGCATTTTAAATGCCGATAAGCCTTGTGCCAGCGTATCATGCAAATCCCGTGCCATCCTTTGCCGCTCATTATGAATGGTTAGTTGTTCAACTTTAGTATGAGCAGCTTCTAATTCTGCAAGAAAATTCTCGGTTTTATTCTTAGCATCCACCAACTTAAAGAAGTTTGCAGCATATCCAACAATAATTAGTACCACAGGTAGAGAGACCCCTAAAAATAGAAGTAGAATATCGCTGGGGACATTAATTAATGTGGCTAGGAAAAACAGGCCGAGAAGCAGAGAAAAAAATATCCATCTCTTTTGCCCGACCATTCCTATTACTTGTCCTAACAATAATGGAAATAATAAAACGATGGATACATATTGGTCATACATAAAGAAAGTGCAACCATACACAATCATTCCTTGCACTACAAAATACATCCATGCTCGTTTTGGTAAGAATATATGAGAACGTGAATATATCACAGAAAACAGAAAAACTAAAATGGTGAAGAATATATAATGTAGGATGGAAACATTAGAATTGATTTGCAATAAGACAGAAACCAAATAGGACACAAAAATCCATATAAGACCAGGCATACGAGCAGCAATCATGTTGGTGTTTTCTCTTTTTGTAGCTTCTGGAAAATTCGGGCTATTTTGCATAACTATCTCCTATCTGCAAGACATTTTACTACTAGTATGCATTATTAATAATATTTTTTCTTGCCCTTTCGGGCAGAGCAGCAATACATTTCTATCAGTTTTACTTTGCAATAATCTCGCTACTTCTATGGATAGTCGTATTATTTGTGTATAAGCCCTATATCATACCTAAGGCTGTTGCTAGTCGAAACAGAGCTTGTTTTTTCTTTTGATAATACTTAGCCTTTGTAATACCCAGTTCCATAAATATGTTTAAATCATTTATCTCTGTTGAATTAAGATACTTCATCCCTATGGTTTGCCGCTCAATAAAGTCCAAGGATCCATCCAACGCCCGGTCCATCTGTCGTACCTTTATCTCATTCAATCGATCAGCATGTCTTAAAGTGGGAAATAATCCGACCACACCTTCTTTCTCTTGCTCTTTCCTATTTTCTATCTGTACCTTCAAGGCCCGGTACTCTTTAAGCTCTTTTATAACTATCTGCTGTACCTCTTTTGTTTGCTGGTAGAACTACATATTTCTTAATCATTATGATTTTTAAATTTATCCCTTAACTTCTCAGAAACTTTGTATCTTATCATTTTTTCATCTACAATTCGTTCTACATAACCTTTATTGGTTAAATCCATTAATATTCTTCGAGCTCTGGACAATTTTATATCATAATGGTTTTTCAAAATGTTATAAAATCTTCTAAATAAAAAGGTTTCGTCTTTATTATTCAAATTAGAATCATATAGAATTCTTAATACATCATTTCTAGTTATAGGTATAAAATCAGTTTCTGTTGAATCATTGTCTGTTTCTATGTTGTTAATGCTATTAATCTTATTGAACTCATCCATTATTTCCTTAGGAATAGTAACGTTACCAGCCTTTTCACTCTTTAAAAGATTTTCTATTACTGAAAATTTATGATCATACAACATTACTTCTTGTAGTTTTTATTTTTAAACAAAATACGAACATATATTCCCGTTTTGTTATTACTAGGGGGCAATTATGGTTTATTACTTTTCACACCTTCAAGAAGAAGTTCAGAAGATATACGAATCGCTAGGCTTTCGAGAACCTGCAGATATAAATATGGTGGAGATCGCTCGGTATTTTGATATTTGGATACAAAGAAGATGGAAAAGGATACAGGCAACGCATTTTTAGACGTCCGCGCACACAAATCTTGAGTTTGGTCGTTGCTTGTTCTAAATCAACACATTCATTATAAAGAAACACATGAAAAAACCCCGGAAACGCTGAGTTTCCGGGGTTTTTCTTCTAAGCTTCCTAGCGGACTTGAACCGCTGACCCCCACCTTACCATGGTGGTGCTCTACCGACTGAGCTAAGGAAGCAATGGCTCCACAGGCAGGATTCGAACCTGCGACCGATCGGTTAACAGCCGATAGCTCTACCACTGAGCTACTGTGGATCAATATCAATTATGTATACAAAAAAGAACTGCCTGGCAGTGTCCTACTCTCACAGGGGCGAACCCAACTACCATCGGCGCTGAAGAGCTTAACTGCTGTGTTCGGCATGGGAACAGGTGTGACCTCTTC
>NZ_JBFEGH010000023.1:0-57128 GCF_047228925.1 Terribacillus jepli
CTACACACTACATTAATAAGGAAGGATTGGATATAAAAGATGGAACATAAAAGTAAAATAATAAGTTTGGTGTATGAGATCTGGAGATCCCACCCCACAATGCGTTTTTTTCAATTGCTGGACTGGTTGGGGTACGAATATTCTTCAAGAAATGATCGTTTTGGAAGAAGAGAGGGCTATGCAACGGTAGCAAAAGGAGATAAGCAGCCATACCTTTTCATTGATTTGTATTATTTAGAAGATAAGCAGTTTGAGGAATTTCTATTAACTCTTATTTCTGAACAGCATGACTCACACTGAATGGCATTTATTTATATATGGTGAAAGCAATGGTTAAATTGTGTAACGTAAAAACTGCAGGAATCAGCGGTAGAAATGGACAAAGTTTTAGAGATTACAATAATTTGCGGGAGATCGCCAAATATAAATTGACTAAAGACAATAAATGAATTGAATTTAGTAGACTTAGTTGACAATAGGTACAAATGAGTTCTTATAGCTTATACAAAGTTGCAACAGTCAGCGGTAGATTTGTCCCGGTTTTGACTATTGGCAATAAACGAAAAGAGTTTTCTTTAAAAATAGGTAAATTCTAATGAAAAACTGCAACAATCAGCGGTGGAGTTGTCACGAGTTTTACCTAAAGTCAAAACCCGTGATCAAAATACAATTGAGTCTATACTTTTGGGGGCTGGTTTATAGACTCTTTATGTAGCTTATTAAAACTAATAGAGGGATGTATTGCCATTATAGATGGATAGTTTGGTTAAATGATTGTCTCTTTTAATATATGTACCTGGTTCAAAATGATAAGTGTTAAATGTTTTATGTTGCGCTACCTAAGTTTGTCTTTTAGGTATTATTTTAATTCATGGATTGCTTTTAATTAGAGTAAATAGAGCTAGATTTAAACAATAATTTATATAGGGTTATGATTCGGTAATCCTGATTTTATTCTCCTAATAATTAGACCTGTCATATCGAGTAATTAATTATTTCAAACTGCTTAGAATAATAGGCAATGACAAAACAGGTACTGTTTAATAACAGTTTCTTAGGAGGAAAAGAAATGGTTAATGAAGAGAATATTAATATTATTGAGATGATTGATGGGCAATTTGGCAAATTAGTAGAGCAGCTAAAGAAAAAACAAGGATATAGCTTGCACGAAATAGCGGATAGAACGAACTTATCTCCTAGTTATGTTTTTCGTTTAATTAGAGGGAAAAGAGGATGTGAATTGACTACGAAACTTAATATTCTATTGAATGGTTTTGGAATGGAAGAAGAGGCGGAGAGATATCTGAAAACAATTATTCAGAATAAAGAATCCTTAAAAAGAATCATAGATTGATCTTATGAGTGAAGACTGCGACATATAGTCAGCAGTCTTTTTTATTTATTCTGAATCAGGATTACCGAATCATAACCCTGTACAAATATATATAAATAACTGGTTTTAGTATAAGACCGGAAAAACCTGCTCTTGATATTAAAAATACAATTATAGTGGGCAGTATTAACACATATAGATGACTTCTGTAGCAATTTAAAAAAGTATTATGTTTCTTTTGTATGAAGATATTTTTTGTATGTAGTACCCTTTATAACTAAGAAGTTATAAAGATAGAAGTGATTAACATCTGAGGTTTGAGTTCCAATTAATCTTTAGTGCATATATTCTTACTGAAACAGTGGAGTTTCGTCAGAAAGAGAAAGGCGATCTAACATAGGTCGCCGTTTGTTATATTTGATCATTTTCTAAACCAAGAGCAAACTCCAAATGGTCCAGATTTAAGATCTCGAAGTCTTTTCAGCAAAAGGGCATTGTTCCTGCGCAATCTTTTGACACCGTGGGATTCACTTGTTATGGCAAGAGGTAAGTTTAGACTTCTTCTTTTTACGTTCTCTTGAGTATTCAGAAATATCACTCCCAACCCAAATTGATTATTCAAATTATCTCTTGAAATTATTTTTTTCGCAAATGATATTGAGATCGATAAGGTGTAGCTTAAGTATCTTTGAGAACATGACAGTTTGTTGTGACGGTAATCAGAAGTAATAATATGGCGAACTATTATGATCAAAATACTTTTTATCCAAAAAGTTATAAGGTGAGGTCACTACTGAAATAGGCCAGCACTAGTATACCTGAACCACAATATAAATAATTTAAAAATAGATGATTATCACAATTTACTCTTTCAAACCGATGATAAGGGTAAGGAGTTGACTGGGTTGATTAGAAAAGAATTATACGGGGAGTATGTAGTGGCAAGGAATGAAGTAGTAATTGATGAAAAGATGCTGAATATTTCAGCAAACTTTAATGATCCACGATTTAATATTTTTACCAAAGAAGAACTAGCCACATTTGAAAAGATTTATAGAGAACATATGGCAATAATATATGGTGAAAAATATAGCAATTCCCTATTACCTTAAACCAATTAAGGTGGTTTATAAATCTGTGATTTGCAATATTTACATAATATCTGTGTAAAAGGATATGAAATTCATAAACTATTGTAGTTTACAACGATGGGCGTTACAGAAGTATTAGGAAAAACTGCAGTTTACAACGATGGATGTTGCAGAAGTTTGAAAAATGCCTTTATATCAGCCTTCTCTGTTAATTTACCTAATAATTCTCATCATAATTTATGCAGAAGTTTTGAAAAAGCTGCAGTTTACAACGACACATACACAAGTTGTTTTGACAATAGACAATTTAGAAGGGGATATTATTGAAAATGTGCAGTTTACAACGATGAGTGTTGCAGAAGTTTTAGAAAAATATGCAGTTTATACGGAGTTACTCAGTTTGCTATTTGTAATTAATCTATTTATTGAGCATTGAAGTAAGCTATTGACCATCGTTAAACAGATAATGAGTGTACTCAAACATGCTTAGACATTAAAAGATACAACCTCACCTGTCTAGTTATCTACCAGTACCTACAACATAAATATGAAAAGGTTAGATGATTTCTTTCGAATCATCTACTATTTTGATGGAGACTTGGATGGCAGAATGTTCGTCTGCTTTATGGTCTATTCGCAAGCTATTATAACCGGATACACGGCTGAAGTATCAAGAGATATGAGTTTGATCTTCAAACGCTTTAAACTCCCCTAAAAACCCCCTCATTGAGCAAATACCCGAAATGTTGAAAGAAAAGAATATGCTTTTCAGCAAGGAAAAAATGGAGATTCATCATAATGGAGGTGTTAAGCTATATGATTCCACAGAAAAGAGTCTCTGTGAACTAAAGACAGCAAAAAATTGCAATAGACAGCGGTAGATTTGTCCCCGTTTTGACTATTGACAAAACAGAAAAAGTTATTCGGAAAATAATAGGCAGTCAATTGAATGCAGAAGGATATGCTTGCAGTACATCGTAAAGGAAAAACCTCTTTCTATTAAGGAGGAGGTTTCAATGTGTATTTTTCTATGCTCGATTAACAAGAACGTTCTCTTTTTTCATAACGGAATTAAAAGAAAGCCTTAGTAATACACCAATAATATTGCTAGGCGAAACAGGATTACCGAATCATAACCCTATACAAGTATGTAATTAAATAAGTTACTAGTCTTCAAACATAAATTCCCTTGATATTGAACAGTTCTATAGGGCTTAGTAAGGATACCAGTTGAGTAGAGAATACCTAATGTGAAATTTTATTTAGTGAAGGAGCTAGAACCTTATCCATTAGATTACATCTTATAATAAGTACAATAATTTGATAGTATAAAAGTAGTAAAGATACACAATAGATTTCTCGCAGGAGAGTACAGAGATGATAAATTTTCAAGAAAAAGTTTCTTTTATTTGGTCTATAGCAGAGCTGCTTAGAGGCCCATATAAGCCAGAAGATTACGGGAAAGTAGTTTTACCGATGGCTGTATTAAGACGTTTTGACAGCGTGCTGGATAGCACAAAAGAAGAGGTACTAGACAAGTATGAGCAATTTAAAAATATGCCAGAAGAGTCTAGGGATGAAATACTAAATCGAGTAGCAAAGCAAAGATTTAGTAATGTAAGTAACTATGATTTTTCAAAATTACTAAGTGATGCAGATAACATAGCTGATAACTTGCGTGATTATATAAACGGATTTTCTAAGACAGCAAGAGACATCATTGAGTATTTCGACTTTGATAAGCAAATAGATAAGATGGAGCGCAATGATTTGCTTTATCTTGTTGTGAAACGTTTTGGAGAAATAGATTTACATCCAAGTGTCGTATCTAATGTAGAAATGGGATACATATTTGAAGAGTTGATTCGCCGTTTTAGTGAGCATGCAGAGGCTGGTGATCACTATACACCAAGAGAGGTCGTTCGTCTCATGGTAAATCTATTGTTTTTAGATGATGAAGATATTTTAACTAAGCAAGGGATAACACAAACATTATACGATTCATGTGCAGGTACAGGTGGTATGGGCTCTGTTGCTCAAGAATACCTAAAGGAATTAAATCCATCAGCAGAGTTAGAATTCTTTGCTCAAGAATTCAACGAGGAATCTTATGCGATTAGTAAGGCTGACGTTTTAATAAAGGGTGAGGAAGCCAAGAATATTCGGTTTGGGAATACTTTATCAAATGATGCCTTTCCTGAAATGACCTTTGACTATCTAATAACTAATCCGCCTTATGGAGTGGAATGGAAGCCAGCTGAAAAAGCTGTAAAAGCTGAATATGAGGAAAAGGGTTATAACGGAAGGTTTGGAGCTGGACTACCTCGCATCAGTGATGGACAACTTCTTTTCTTGCAGCATCTTGTATCCAAAATGAAACCAGTCACTGAAGATAATCCAAAAGGATCCCGTCTTGCAATCATCATGAATGGGTCTCCTTTATTTACTGGCGATGCGGGAAGTGGAGAGTCTGAAATACGTAGATATTTAATCGAGAACGATTTGGTTGAAGGAATTGTTTCTATGCCAACTGATCTATTCTACAATACTGGGATTTCAACGTATGTATGGATACTAACTAATAACAAAAGTTCACATCGTAAAGGGAAAATTCAACTTGTAAATGCCGTGGAGTTTTACCAAAAGATGAGAAAAAGTTTAGGTAGCAAGCGTAAGGAACTTTCTGAGGAACATATTTCTGAAATAATTAGATTGTATGGTGATTTCAAAGAAGGTAAACAGGTAAAGGTTTTTGATAATGAAGACTTTGGTTATCAAAAGATTACAGTAGAGAGACCGTTGCGTTTAAAATTCAAGATTAACCAAGATAGGGTAAAAGAGTTATATAATCAGACTGCTTTTGCCAACTTAGCAAAGTCCAAGAAAAAAGGTGAAGCTGGTTTAGAGGCTATAGAGTTAGGTAAACAACAGCAAAGAGATATAGTGGATGCTTTATTATCTTTAAAAATTGAAGAGGCATATAAAAATAGAGAAGAGTTCACGAAGAAGCTCAAGAAGAAATTTAAAGAAAACGATATAAAGGTTGGTACCCCTTTATTTAAAGCAATTCTAGCTGCATTTTCTGAGAAAGATGAGACTGCTGATGTTTGTTTGGATAGCAAAGGGAACCCTGAACCAGATACTGATTTACGTGATACTGAGATCGTGCCATTTAAAGAATCTATTTATGACTACTTTGAAAGAGAAGTAAAACCACATGTTCTAGGTGCTTGGATTGATGAGTCAAAGACAAAAGTAGGTTATGAAGTTCCTTTTACACGTTACTTTTATGAATATACGGAATTGAGAAGTTCAGAAGAGATAAAAGAAGAGATAAAAGAGTTGGAAGAGAGTATCTTGGAGAAGTTGAAGAAGGTGATGGGATAATGGAAAAAAGAAAGAAGTCCCATGATTGGATTGGACAAATTCCTTTAGACTGGCAAAGAGTAAAACTAAAATATGCTGTTAATCCAATAAATGAAAAAGTAGGCCCAGAAAGCTATTTGAAATATGTTGGTTTAGAAAATATAGAATCCAAGACTGGTAAGTATATCGTAAAAGAAGAAATCAGTATTGATGGGATTTCCAATACATTCAAAATAGGGGATATACTATATGGAAAACTAAGACCTTATCTTTCGAAATGTACTATTGCTAATTTTGACGGTAAAGGAACTACTGAGTTATTAGTTTTAAGACAAAAAAAGCTAACATCAATAAATCGATTCATAAAATATGTAATCTTAAATGATAAATTTACAGATATTATAAATTCATCAACATATGGTGCCAAAATGCCAAGGGCAAATTGGGAGTTTATAGGCGAACAGGTTATACCTCTTCCACCCATAAAAAAACAAATTCTTATTGCGGATTATCTTGACAAAAAAACATCTGAGATTGATGCACTTATTGCTGATAAAGAAAATCTTATTAAATTACTAGAGGAAAAACGTCAAGCCATTATTACCGAAGCGGTGACAAAAGGATTAAATCCTGATGTGAAAATGAAGGGTTCAGGTGTGGATTGGATTGGGGAGATACCTGAGCATTGGGGTGTGAAAAAATTAGGTTTCTTAGGGCGAACTCAAAATGGTATTAGTAAATCATCAGATGAGTTTGGATTTGGGACACCATTTGTAAGTTATGGTGATGTATATAGAAATATGGAGTTACCTTTTAAAGTAGAGGGTTTAGTAAATGCAACACAGACTGATAAAAATTCATATTCAGTAAAAAAAGGGGATGTCCTTTTTACTAGAACCTCCGAAACTATTGAGGAAATAGGAATAGCGTCCACTTGTATCAAAACCATAGAAGAAGCAACATTTGCTGGTTTTTTAATTAGATTCAGACCTACTACGAAAGAAATAACTCCAGAATTTTCAAAGTACTATTTTAGAAGTAACTTGGGTAGAAGGTATTTTGTGAAAGAAATGAATATAGTAACAAGAGCATCATTGAGTCAAGACGTATTAAAGGGTTTTTCGGTCTTAATTCCACCTAATGAAGAACAAATTCAAATAGCTGAGTTCTTAGACTTTAAAACTAATAAAATTAAAGAAAGTATAGAATTATTGGGCAAACAAATAAATACACTTAAAGAATATCGTCAATCTCTTATCTATGAAGTGGTTACAGGGAAGATTGATGTGAGAGATAATATTTAAAGTGTAGGGGTGACAAAATGAACATTGATTATTCTGAGAAAGGTTTTGAATCTAATATAGAAGCTGATCTGATTAATTCAGGTTATATTCAAAGAACCATTTCTGATCAAGCCTTAAATGATTTTAGAATGTACGCAATTGATGTAGAGACTTTTTTCGAGTTTCTGGAGACATCACAACCTAAATCACTCGAACGCTTACGAAAAGCCTATAAAGAACAGTACAAAAAGAAAATCTTAGACCGAGTACAAAAAGAACTTGATAAACGTGGAATGATTGATTGTTTGAGGCACGGAGTAAAGGATTATGGCGTAACTCTAAAACTGGCATACAACAAACCTGTTAGTGACATGAATCAAATGCTTATTGACCTTTATCGTAAGAATATTTTTACTGCCAGCAGACAAGTGTACTACAGCAGTAAAAACAATAACAGCATTGATATGATGCTCTCTCTTAATGGTTTACCCATAGTTGTTATGGAGTTAAAAAATCAACTAACTAATCAAACGGTAGAAGATTCCAAGAATCAGTTTAGAAAAGATCGTGATCCTAGAGAGTTGTTATTTGAGTTCAAGAAACGAGCAATTGTTTACTTTGCGATTGATACAGATGAAGTTTACATGACTACACAACTGAATAGAGATAAAACGTTCTTCCTGCCCTTCAACAGAGGAAATTATGGAGGAAAAGGCAATCCAGTTGTCTATAATGACTACCGTACATCGTACTTATGGAATGATATTCTTCAAAAAGATAGCTTACTAGATATTCTCTTCCGGTTTGTCTATGTAAATCAAGAAGACGTATTGGATTCTACTGGAGAAATTATAGATAGAAGAGAAACGGTTATCTTCCCTCGTTATCATCAGTTGGATGCAGTAAAAAAGATAGAGCAAGATGTGAAAGAGAAAGGGATTGGTCAAAACTATTTGATACAACATAGTGCGGGTAGTGGTAAGACTAATAGTATATCTTGGTTAGCTCATCGTCTTGCTAAACTTCATGATGAAGACGATAATGCAATGTTTACCAGCATTATTGTTATTACGGACAGAAGAGTATTAGATAAGCAGCTACAAGATGCTATTTATCAATTAGAGCATAAAGCGGGAATGGTAGAGAAAATAGATAAGGATTCTGCACAATTAGCTAATGCTATTGCTGGAGGAACTAGGGTGATTATCACTACATTACAGAAATTCCCATTTATTATAGAAAAGCTTGGAGAGTTTTCTGCTGGTAAGTATGGAATAGTAATAGATGAAGCTCATTCTTCCCAAGGTGGCAAAGCATCGACAGCAATGACAAACATCTTATCGGATAAATCGTTAGAGGATGCTTTTGAGGCTGATAGATTAGCTGAAGAAAACATGGAAGATGTAGATGAGAAAATTGCTGAAACCATCGCAAAAAGTGGAAAACAAGATAATATCTCTTTCTTTGCCTTTACTGCTACACCAAAACCGAAAACGATTGAACGGTTTGGAACCTATGATGAAGATGGAATGCCACATGCTTTCCACGTTTACTCTATGCGACAAGCTATTGAAGAAGGTTTCATTTTAGATGTATTAAAGAATTATACAACGTACAAAACATTCTATAAAGTAGCCAAAAGTATTGAAGATGATCCAGAGGTTTCTAGTAAGAAAGCCACGAAGCAAATTGCTAAATATGTATCCTTACATCCACATAACATTGCTCAGAAAACTGAAATTATTGTGGAACATTTTCGACAAGTGACTAGGCATAAGATTGGTGGTCGTGCTAAGGCCATGGTAGTTACAGGTAGTCGTCTTCATGCTGTTAGATATAAGCAAGCTTTTGATAAGTATATCAAAGCAAAAGGCTATGGTGATTTAAGCACTTTAGTAGCATTTTCAGGAACAGTTGAGGATAAGGGAGTGCCATTTACAGAACCTGAGATGAACGGTTTTGGAGAAAAAGAATTACCAGACAAGTTTCATACCGATAACTATCAAGTTCTATTGGTTGCGGAGAAATACCAAACAGGTTTTGATGAACCGCTACTTCACTCCATGTATGTTGATAAGCCACTAGATGGGATAAAGGCGGTACAGACGCTTTCTAGGCTAAACAGAACTTGTAAGGGTAAAAATGATACCTTTGTGCTTGATTTTGTGAATGAGGCAGAAGATATTCAGAAGGCTTTTCAACCATATTACGAAGTTACGGGTTTAGAAAGTACAACAGATCCTAACTTGCTATATGATTTAGAAAGAGAATTAGATGCTTGTCAGGTGTACACGAAGGAAGAAATCGAAGAGGTTTGTAAATTAGAATTTAGTGAGAAGAGGAAGACAAGTAAGACACAGGAGAAGTTGAATTCTATCTTAGATAAAGCTGTGAATCGTTATAATAAAGAATTATCAAAAGAGCAGCAAGAAGACTTTAAGGGAGCTACTACTAAATTTGTTCGAACGTATGCTTTTATCTTGCAGATAGGGCCATTTGCAGATATCGACTTACATAAGTTATATGTATATCTAAATTATCTATTAAGAAAACTACCTAAAAACGTTTCTGATGGTGTGTATCTAGCAGATGATGTTGCACTTCAATACTACCGGAACGATAAAGTATTTGAAGGTAATATATCACTTAATCCCGTTGGAGAATCTACACTAAAACCTCCGAGCTACGGAAAAGGACAAACTGGTGAAGAGGAAAATGAGAGACTTTCTTCTATTATTAACAGACTTAATGAACGATTTGGAACGGAGTTTTCAGAAACAGATAAGCTATCCAGAGATCAAATAAAAGAAGATATGATAAATGACGAGGATTTAGCACAAAAGGCACAGAATAATACACGAGAGAATTTTAAATTCTCCTATGATAAAGCCTTTTTGGATTTTGTAATATCGAGAATGTCGCAAAATGAAAAATTCTTTATGAAGATGTTAGAAAACGGTGAATTTAGATCGTTTGTTATGGATGATATGTTTGAAGAAGTATACGATGGTTTAAATGAACGCACATAATTCAGTACAACAAAAAGGACCACAAGGGTCCTTTTTAGTTTGTATAAGATTCCTCAGAAGAGGTCCATGATAATATCCTTATGCTGCTCATCTATAAATTCTGCAGCTTTTCGAGCACTTGTATCATCTATATGTAATCCCTCTTCTTTCATTCTCTTTGCTACATATTCATATATTTGCTCTAAATCCGAGGTATCTTGATTTTCCATGTCTTTACGAATCAATTCCCGAATATATGTACTTAACCCAATGGACCTTCTTTTGTTCTCAATATAATGGATTAAATCAGAGTCTTTAGAGAGGATGCTAATGGTATACCTGGCATTAGGCATTTTTGACCTCGAGGATTTTGAGGAAAGAGAGGCAATTGCTGAACTGAGCGTTATCAGTAATGACTGCATGAGGAAATTCCTGTTTGATATACCTTCTAAGAATAATTGCCCCACCACCTACAAAGTGGATATCAGACATATTAAAAGTATACCCTCGGCTCTTTGCAAATTGAATAATCTGCTGGAAATGATCATACTTTAGTTCCTCAATAAATATTTTGCTGTTTTCGAAAATCTCTCCTCTACTTGCAAAATATCCATTTCGAAGAACTTGTTCTAAATCATCGGAAGAAACTGAAAGGCCATAACGTTCATTAATAACCTTTCCGATCTTTCCCTTTAGGACACTATTAACACCTAAATCGCTGACAATCATGGTATTGATGAGCGGTTGTAACCCACTGAATTGACAAAGAGTTGTATTTAGTCCGCCTAAATCAATTACAATTGTGTTCTTGTTTTTGTATGCTTCTGGTTTGGCGTATATCTCACCCATACCTTCAAATGCTATAGTTACATCTGATAATACGAATGAGTAGGCTTTTTCGTTAACCACCAAGTGTACAGTTCGTCCTTGGTTTTCTACCATCTGCTTGAATTTTTCCTTTTGAACAGAATCCTTGTACGTAGGAATAGGGACATTTACAGCCAATCTAATCTCAACATTAGAAGGGGCATTTGCTTTCTGCAGCATATGTGAAATTGCAGTGTAGATGGAAATCTGGTGAATAAGAGAGGCTTTGTTTAGAGAAAAGTCTGCGAACTGTTCACTCACCATGTCACCTATTAAATATTCACCCCCATTATACTCCACTAGATAGGACTTTGGTTGAATTTCCATCCCTAATTGAGAAACTGACATTAATTTAGTGCGGAAATTTGTCATGAAGGTATTTCCTTTGTAGCGAGCAATTGATTTGGTCTGATATTTGCCACAATCGATGGCAATCATTATAGTTTCTTTCATTTAAACCACTTCCTTTTATTTAATAGATTTAATAATTCATACTATGTACCATAATCATAAATATAAGAAAAATTCATATAAGTATGGTTCTAGCAAGTATGATAATTTCATAAATTTCATAACTGATACTAGAACATGGTCATGCCTAATAAACTAGTTAATCAATAAGTAAGGAAGTAGAATAGAATTATAAAGAAGGAAAAAATCAATACTTAATATGAAAAAGGAGTCGAAAGAAGATTGAATAAAATAGTAGAACAAATACACAACTGGTATCGGAATGAAAGAGTATTGTGTGATTACAGTATCATGGACATTGGTGAAAAATTAAAGAACCTAGCAGAGAAAGGATTAATTTGGGTACTTAAAGATTTAAAAGATATAACTGAGTTTGAAGAGATTGTAATTAACTACTACTTACATAAATATAGAGCTGTTCAAATTTACGATAATCTCCATAACTTATTCCCCATCCCCCCATCAAACGATGAGCGTGCAAGTACTCCCTCAAAATCCACAAAAAGAATCACCCCTCTACAAAACCCTCAGCATTCTCTTGAAGTAAGAGATGTAAAACAATTTATTGGCTACAAGAAGGCAAAGGAATTAGAAGTGCGAATCATCGAATTATGCAGGAAATTTCCTTCATTTGAGGTTGACCATATTGTTAATCAAATTATGAGGAGTGCAGAGTCGATTAAAAGAAGAATACAAATAGGGGAGCAAATCTATATAAGAGAAAAGTTTTACCAATACAGTATAGCAATAGGATCTGCAAAAGAAACTTCTGCATGGCTCCAGGTCTCATTGGGCCAAAAGTATATCACCCAGACTCAATTCGAGGAATTGGATAACATGGTTAATCAAGTGGTACGTATTCTAACGAAAACCTTATCCAATATTAAAGAAAAAGAGGGCAAAGGATTAGATCTGCCAAACCCATTTACTCCTAATGTGAAAAACTTTGGAGCATATAATAATGCTTTGCTGTTGGTAGAAAGAATATATGAAGTTACAAGAAGAAAAGAGTTTTGGAAGGAAAAGGACCTTGTAAGCAAAATGAGAAAGCACACCACGTCATGTCTGGCTAACGTTGCCGAAGCAAATCAATTACATGTTAAAAAGAAATTTCGTTTCTTTAATGATTCTTTGAAAGCACTAGGAGGGTTGGAAAGTGCGTTGGAAACCTCGGTAAGTAAAGGTATTATCTCTGAGAAGGCATTAAGAGAGATTGAAGAACTTAGGATATCTATACGAAATGTGCTTTCAAGGAATATGAGCAACATTAGTAATAAGAAAGCAAGTTGATCTTCCAAATTAATAAGTAGAATTTACTGCCTGTTCTTTGAGAAGGGGATAGCTTAACTAAGCAATTGCTCGTTCCACAATAAAGTGAAACGAGCAATATCATTGAAATGATATCCAATAGGGGTTTAAAAAGTTATGTATATAATTTTGATTTGCTTATTTAACAGTGAAATTAAAGGAGCCCGCATTCTTGTGTTTGTGAAAATTTCTTTCTCTCAACATAACTTAGAGTGATTTTCTAAATTTTTTTTTACCAATCAAAGGTGCTCATGTCTTTGATATAATCAGTTAGATACATATGCATTACATTATAATCTGCTTTGCTACAATCTTTGAATTACATTATTTCTTTTAGAACTGTACTTATTTCATTGACTGGAAATCAAATAGAAATGATTAATGATAAGGGGAGGTAATATATATGATAGAAGCAATCACCTATCAACAACTTTTAGAAGATTTAAGAGAAAAAGGTAATAACAATGTAGTGTTAGGTATTCTTATTGGTAATCCGAATTGTGAGTTTGTGAAGAATAATATTATCAATCTCTGAATATCATCATAGATCAAGTTATGGAATTGATTTTTATTTTCCGGGTTACGGTGCATATTGGTATGGAGCTATTCCCGATGAACAAGGAGTATGTAAAATTAACGGTGTAGAGTGGTCATTCAGTGCTCAAAAATTTAGTGAATTTATTGATGAATTAGAGAAATGCTCTAAATGGACGTACTCAGGTGAAACTGAGTTAATTCTAATTAACTACAATAATGGAGAAATAGATTTCAGTGAAGTATTGGTCTTTTGGTTAGATAGAATGGTAAAAGAAGGTGTTATTTACTCTCCATCTAATTTTTTTCAATATATTTTTAAAATGTTTAAGCAAAACGCTTCAATTGAGAGAGTTAGTGATAAACTTAGCTTTAATCAAATAGGCACTTTTATTGTTAATTCAATTAAAGATAAACTTCCAGGTGAGGTTGGCAGAGTTTATGATAATTCTAAGTACTTTTGTACAAGGAACTTGAGGAAATAGTTACTAGAACAATACTACTGCTAAGGGCTGCATTGGGCAGTCCTTAACAGAAAAAATCGTATTAAGAGGGTGTTTTTTTTATAGTGCGTTCCATATTTGTGTATCTCTGTCGGAGCATAGGTATATCTAATTTTAATCGAAGTTCTTTACCAACAACTTTTACAATTTTCCATGCACCTTCCTTAAAATCTGGGTACCTATCCATGTATCTTACAAAGGGAGTTTTAATAAGTTGTTTCGCATCTCTATCAAAGCCTGTAGGTGATTGGGTTCCATAAATCCTAACAGGCATTTCATTGGTTAGCAAGTCATATCCTGCATAGATTGGAGCATTTCTGGATCCATCTAACGTCAATTGAATCGAAATATCGAAAACTTTCCCACTAATTTCTATCCATGAATGATCAAAATATTGAGAGCCAGTCTTAACTTCCCCGATACATAGTTCATTTTTAATATCTTGTTCAGTTAGCAAGACGTGGAAAATGCTTGAGATCAGATGACATGCTCCAGGATTTGGGTGCTTTTTGTAATAGTCAGAAACCGCAAAAAAAGTCTCAAATATTTTTTTCTTTTGTTCATGTTCAAAAGGAATACCTTCAGCACTTATACGATATGATTTAGTTTGACTTGTCGCCATAGAATTACCTCCAATTCAAATAGTATACTATTTCTTTTTAGCTCTTAACCAAAAATTAAATTCAATTGTTGCTATTAAATTTATGCATTTCAGAATCTTAGGGTTATTAGCTACATAAATACTCCTCAGTTACTAATTATGATTTTCAAAGTCATTAAGCTTCTTAGTGAGACGATTTTTTATTCTTTTCTCTTACATGTATAACTATTGACATTAATAATTGCCATAAGTACTCCTTTATTTCTTTTTCATGTTCTTTCAATAGTTTTAATAAAATTAGTTTGATTCTTTCAAACATAGATTTAATCACTGTTTAATCCACCACTTTTTCTTTTATCATTTTTGTGGCTAACTTTCTCATAAATTTACTTTTATTATTTAATGCAATATTTCTAAGCAACTCAATACCAACTTCTTCATCAGTTAATTTATCATCTTGCTTAATTAAGTCTAGTGCGACCTTTGATAATTCATTTACATCAACTTGAATCTTATTCTGAATTTCTGATTGCAATGAATTTATATTTACGGGTAGAGATTCATCGTTTTCTTTATGATCTACTATAGCTAAGGCAGATATCTGATTATTAAAATTTGCCTCAAGCCTTAATATTTCCGATTCTTCGTTTCTTTTATTCTCCATACAAATCTCCCATTCCTGAAAATGTATTTATAGTATTATTTTACTGTTATTCTGTTTTATATTACAACGTATATTTTTTATGGTAAATAATGTATATACTATTCCCGTAGAGTAGATAAGAATTGCTAGTGTCACTAAAGCATACTTTTTGGGAATGTGAAAAATAATGTTCCAAAACATTGCATTGTTACTTTTGGAATGTCTCAAGACCTTCACAGACCTTTTGGGACCCTTTATAATAGAAATATACAAACATACATTCCGTAGGAGGAGATTGAAATAAAAATAGGATATTGCAGAATTTCCCATAAAACACAAAATGAATCAAGACAGATAAAAGCCTTAGAGGAACAAAATGTAGAAAAGATTTTTCTCGATAAGTTAAGTGGGAGTGATAAGAATCGTCCACAGTTACAAGAAATGCTAAGTTTTATTCGAGACGGAGATGTTTTAATTATTGAGTCTATTTCAAGATTAGCTCGTAACACAAAGGATTTTCTCGAGATAGTAAATGATTTAACTGAAAGAGGAATCGAGGTTGTTAGTCTAAAGGAAAATATTGATACTTCTACACCCCAAGGGAAATTTATTTGTACTATATTTGGAGCTCTATATGAACTCGAACGAGACAGTATCAGGCAACGCCAACTAGAAGGTATTGTTATTGCCAAAGAAAAGGGAGTGGCATTTGGAAGACCAGCAATTCAAATAGATGATAATTTCTTACGGGAGTACAAATGTTGGAAAGAAGGTAAACAAACAGCAGTTGCCACATATAAAAAGCTGAATATTAGCAGAACAACTTTTTATCGTAAAGTAAAAAAAATAGTAGGGAGCCAGAATATGGACAATCTCAAATTGAATAATGAAAAAATGACCACAATTTCTTAGTCATACTGTAAAAAAAACAAGGGTTTTTGACTACAGGCACTGACTTAAGGAATTGTGGTTTTTATTTTCCCTTGTTTGAAAGTGAGGATAACTTTTGATTAGAGAATGGAACGAAACAACTATCAATAGGCTGCTTAAAGAAAAACGAGGACAAGGAATAGGAAAAGAATATAAGCCGTGGCTGCAAGTTCAAGACATAGCATCCAAAGGAAGATCTACTCGCACGCTTGGGTATACGACACAACGGGTGCATCACCTATTGAGCGATTTACAGTTATATTACTTCTATTTATTGGAGTTTGACGAAAATGTCACTGATATAAGGGAGCAATACCCTTTATTAGATTTTCACGACATGAATATTCATGTGGATGAGGAGCTAACAAAGAAATTATTTGATAAAAAGACGCAGGTACCACATATTTTTACGGTTTCTTTCTTAGTTACAAGGAAGGCAGAAAATGGTGAGTATTATGATGAAGCAAGGATTATTAAGCAATCACAGGAGTTAGAGAAAAATGCATCATTACAGAGATTGGAACTTCAAAGAAGGTATTTTGAAAAGAAGGGAATCAATTTTGGAGTTGTAACAGAAAAAGAGATTGATAAACAGCTGGCACGTAATATTGGGTGGATATTGAACTCTTATGATATTCAAGATTATCCATCGCTTACTTTGAATCTGCCCCACTTAAAAAGTGATATGATTCAATATTTGTCGAATAAGGAGGATTCTTTTCAAGGCATTTTTTCTCGATTGGAAAAAGAATATATTCTGGATGAAGGGTTAGGTTTAATTTTATTTAAACATTTGGTTGCCCATAAAGAAGTAAGGATGGATTTAAGAAAGAAAATCTATTTTACTAATAAAATAGATCATTATCATATTCAATTAAATGATGAAAATGGTGGAGATAAAAGTTATGCCGTTGGTAGTTAACGATTTGTTACAAAGCACTGGAAGTCCAATATTCATTCAAAGAGTAGTCTGGATTGATGAGGAGTATCAACTTTGTTTCCTTGTTAATGTTAACGAACCGTCATTTCCTTACAGTAAGGAGTTACACAATATAGAAACATCCTTAAACATAGGGGAAATTACAAAGGTTGCAACTGACCCCTGGGCTATCAGTGTGAACGATGAGGACTTATCTGGGATAGAAATTGAAAAACGAGAAAAAGCATGGATGGTAATAAACCAAATCCATCTGATTCCTGATATTTTTATCCCGAAACGGAGGTCAGAGTTAATAAAGGCGGCCAGTATAAGTTTTTCTCTGAGTACAAAGACAGTACGACAATATTTGAAACGATATTGGACCAGAGGGATGGTAAAGAATGCACTCTTACCCGATTTTAATAATTGCGGGAAACAACGGGAGAAGGAACGTCAATACACCAAAAAGGCAGGAAGACCATTTGTCTATTCCTCATCTATTCAGAGAGCAGCAATCACTGATGAATGGAAGCAGATCATTAGAATTAGCCTGGAAAAATACTACTTTATACGTTCAAAGCCTTCATTAAAACACGCTTATCAGCAAATGGTGAAGAAGTATTTCACTAAAAAAGATAAAAAAACTGGCTATAAAGTGTTGGACTTAGATAGACCAATTATTTCATATGACCAATTTTATTATTGGTATAGAAAGTGGTTTAAACCGGAAGATGCCATTCATAAAAGAGAGGGAAGAAGAGAATTTTTGCAAAACTATCGTGCAATAACTGGTTCAGCTACAGAAGACTCAATGGGGATAGGTACATATGCTATTGATGCAACTATAGGTGATATATATTTAGTTTCTAGTATTGATAGAAACAAAGTGATTGGCCGCCCAGTAATATATTTAACTGTAGACATATTTTCCAGATGTATTGTCTCTGTATATGCAGGAATTCAGAATATGTCGAAGGAATCATTGAGATTAGCTCTGGCAAATGCTTTTGAAGATAAAAAGGAATTTTGTAAGCGGACACTCGATATGGATATTGATGAAAATGATTGGCCCATTCATTATCTCCCGCATACGATTTTGGCGGATCGGGGTAGTGAGTTAATTTCCAATGAGTTAACACAAATCACAGAGGACTTAAATATTAAGATCCAGAATTTAGGGCCCTACAGACCCGAACTTAAAGCTATATGTGAAAAATATTTTGATATTCTTCAAGGCCATATTTCTCCCTTCCTTCCTGGAGCGGTCCAAAAAGATTTTATGAAGCGTGGGGGGAAGGATTATAGAAAAAAGGCAGTATTAAACCTAAACGAATACGTTCAAATATTAGTTCGAGCAGTGCTTTATTATAACAACCATAATTATTTAGCCGGCTATCCTTTAACACAAAATATGATAGAAGAAAAAATACCACCCATACCAATTGAAATATTTAAGTGGGGGTTGCATAAAGGAACGGGCTTATTGAGGACCATGCCTTTAAATGTAATCAGAAGCAGTCTATTACCTAAAGGTAGTGCAAAAATTACTCCGAAAGGAATTAAATTTGGAAGTCTATTCTATACTTGTCCGAGGGCACTGAAAGAACGGTGGTTTTCTAAGGCTCGTATACAAGGTAGTTGGGATATGGGAGTGCGTTTTGACCCTCAAGATGTCTCGAATATCTACATTTGGATAGATAGACATAACTATGAAGTCTGTACACTACTAGAACAATATGAAATGTATCGTGGTGCAAAGATGGAGGAAGTTGAGAGTTTAAATAAAGGAAGAAAACAACAAGAGGCCGAATATGAGGAAAGCAGTTTGAATGGAGAAATTAAGCTAGCTCAGGAGATAGAGGAGATTGTTAGAAAAGCGAAAAAAGAGACTAGCAAACAAATTTCAAATAGTGAGGTACCTAAAGATATAAGAAATATTAGAGAAAATCGAGAAAATGAGAGAGAAATATTAAAAAAGGAAAAGCAAACCGTAGTGAATCAAAATAATAAAGGAAAGCACTTGAACAGAGTAAATGATAATGCTGGAACGGTGAAAGTGATGGATATTTTCCGTGAAAAACAGAAGGAAGTGCTTTATGACGGGGATAATTGAATTACATAATGGAACTAAGGCCCAAGTTGCCAATTATAAGGAATCAGAAATATTGGAATACCAAGGAAATCCTCTTATAGAGGCTTTGCCGCCAATCTATACTCAGGAGGAGGTCATTGACCGTCTTAGTATATATCCTCCATATAACAAAGAAGAAAGATATTTGAGTGATCATCAGAGAGTACATCTAATTTCTAGGTTGCTTCATTATTTTCAAGCTATCCCCATCCATCTTAGAATTGAGTCAGCTTTATCTCGGTTGATTAGGACTGGATATACCTATCGTAATCCGATAAGTGCTAACTATGCACAAACTTTTGTAGATAACTGGAATAATATAAAGAAAAAATCCTTTGATCATTCTATCATCCAGACAGGACAAACACTAAGTATTTTAGGGGTGTCTGGTGTAGGAAAAACACGTACACTGCAGCGGATTTTGAAAACCATACCACAGGTCATCTCTCATGTGGCGTATAAAGGGCAGGCATTAAATCACTACCAAGTAACCTATTTAAAAATCGAAACCCCTTTTGATGGTTCTGTAAAAACCATAATTTACGATTTTATGTATCAAGTAGATCTACTTCTAGGCTCCAACTATTTTAATAGATACGTAAACAGCCATTTGTCAACAAGTCAGCTAATGCCCATTATGGCTCAGATTGCTAAAAGTATAAATCTTGGCATGCTATTCTTGGACGAGTTACAACACCTAAAAGGTATAAAAAGCTCTAGCTCAGCACAGATATTAAACTTTTTTACAGCGTTAATAAATACGATAAATATCCCTCTCGTCATGGTTGGAACTCCAAAAGCAATGGATGTCTTACAGTCACAGTTCAGACAAGCAAGAAGAAGCACTAATATGGGGAACATCATGTGGGATAGATTTGAAAAAGATGCGATTTGGGATCTATTTGTTCATGGGATGTGGAAATATCAGTGGACAAAAGAGGAAGTACCTTTTACAGAAGAAATTTCTTCAACCCTCTATAATGAATCTCAAGGAATTGCTGACATCGCAATTAAGCTCACCATGATGGTGCAGCTACGTGCCATTACCAGTGGTGAAGAGAAAATTACAGCTGCATTAATCAAACAAGTGGCTCAAGAAGAACTTAAAATGGTTCAACCGATGTTAAATACTTTGAAAAGAAAAGACTACAGCAAACTAGCAAAATATGACGACTTATTGCTACCAGATATGGAGGATCTTATTGAGCAAGAACGAATTAATCTTGATCAAAAACAGGTAATGGATTCCCTTCAAGAAGGAGTAAAACGTAAAAATGAGCAGGAGAAATTGGTTGATGATGCTGTTTTCCGTTTAGGAATGCTAGGTTTTAATAATGATGTTGCAATTATGACAGTAGAAAAAGTTGTTTCAGAGAACAATCAAATTGGGGATGTATCACAAGTAGTAAAAGATGCTTTTCTTCTATTAAACAATAATGAAATAGGTACGGATAAAGAGATAAGTACCGACCTAAGGGTCATTATAAAAAATGGGAAAGAGCGGCAAGTAACTGCTTATCAAGCATTACTAGATGCAGGAATGATTAAGCAAGATTACCCTGAGCGTGATGTTTCATGATCATACAATTCCCCACCCCGTATCCTGATGAACTTTTATATAGTGTTATTGCTCGATATCACATTCGATCCGGAAATGTCTTTTGGAAACACACAGTGGAAGATTTATTTGGAAAGAGAACTATAAGTGCTTCTTTATTGTTGCCATCAGGAATTGGCTCTCTCGTTCAGCATTTACCCAAAAAAACGACCATAAATGAACAGACACTTGTAGAGAAGCACACAATGTACCCATTCTATACAGTGTTCTTACCTACAGAAAAGGCTCAATCCATTTATGATTCTATGATAAGTGATGATGGAAAAGGGATCTATATGCAATCGGGTATAATGGCAAGTTCGATACCACAAAATAAGTATTTAAAATTTTGCCCAGCCTGTGCTGAAGAGGATATTGCTAAGTATGGAGAATTATACTGGCATCGTATTCACCAGTTACCAGGAAATCTCATTTGTCCGAAACATGAACTGTGGTTAGAGAATAGCACAGTATCAATCACTCCTTCAAATAAACATAGCTATATATTACCTACTTCAAACAACTGCGATCTTACGAAATCAAGATTGGTGTATGACAATGTATCGAAACAATATAAGCATTTTCTTTCACAAGCAGGGGCTCTGCTAAATGGTGGGTTCAAGTATATATCTTTTTCTTACTTGACAGATTTCTACCGTAAACAAATGATTGAAGCAAGATTTGCTACGTTAAATGGTCGTGTTTATCAGAAGAGGTTATTTAATGATTTTCAGGAATATTATTCAGATGAATTTCTTGAAAACATAAATGTTGGACTGGAATCAACAGAATTATGGTTATCTTTAATTACAAGAAAACATCGAAAATCATTTCATCCCTATCATCATATTCTTTTACTTAATTTTCTTGGATTAAATGTTAATGATGTTTTTCGAAAAACTCCATTAGAGGTTGAGACTTTTGGAAAACCAAAGTGGCCCTGCTTGAATGTAGTTTGTCCAAATTACAACAAAGATGTTATTCAAGAAGTCTCTATAAGGAGCTGTGAGAAGACAAAACTGCCTATCGGTAGATTTTCCTGTAAGCACTGTGGCTTTACTTATACAAGAAAAGGTCAGGAGCAAAATGATGAAGATCGTTTTAGATATACAAGGATAATGAATTTTGGATTTCTTTGGAGAAGGGAGCTTAGTGCTTTGCTTGAAGAGAAACTAAGTTATCGGGAAATAGCTCGTAGATTACATGTTGATCCTAATACGGTGATTAAATATGCAAATGCTACCTTAGGTAACAATAAAACTATGGAGTTTTTGAGTACAAATAAGGCTGATTCAGTGGAAGACCATCGACAATTATGGGTGCGATTGCAACAAGATTATCCGAAATTATCTAAAACAGAATTGAGAAACAAAAAGCCGTCAACGTATACCTATTTATATAGAAATGATAAAGAATGGTTACATAATAATTCACCTAAACTATTAAAAGGAAATAAAGAAAATAGACGGATAGATTGGGAGAAACGAGATCAGGAAATTTTAAATAGAGTTAAGAAGGCAACGTGGAAACTTAGAAACTGGAATGAAAAACAAAAGAGGATAACAGTTAAGGGTATTGGTGACGCAATAGGTGAAAGAGCATTATTAGAGCAACATTTAGATAAAATGCCGAAATCCAAAGCATTCATTAATGAGGTTTGGGAATCCGAACAAGAATTTCGTCTACGTAGGGTAAAGCATGTTATCCAAGACATGAATAAAGCGGGTGAAGTAGTAAAGTCGTGGAAGGTATTGAGAAAAGCTAATGTTAAAGCGGAATTTAACACCGAAGTGTCAAGTTATATTGGTAAATTTGAAGATAGATTGTAATCAAAAGTGAGATTGGATACTTCCGATCTCACTTTACATTTATAGCATATTACCAATAGTTGCAAAGGGTAGCTCTTGACATAGCATGAATACAATCCAAATAATGTGATAAATCTTTTAAGGCATTTGTTAATTCCTTCAAATCTGCCTTTGTATTAACGTGTGCCTGTACAAGTTCCTCATTATCATTAAAAATTAGTAATGTACTTTGTCCTATATTAGACTTAAATTGAGCATGGAGCTTCTCTGGATCAATCTTTTTGACACTAAATTTCTTGTTATCGACACTTTTATTTTTAGTAAACGGATATCGAAAATAAGTGCTGTCAAAATCATAGGCTTTAATTACGTTAACGTGTTTTTGGTGGTCAGGATTAATGATGTTCCAATCTCCACTCGGTGCTTTTTCAACTAATAAATCTTTATTATCTTCAATTAGTTCCAAGTAATAACGGTATAGCGTTGATATATCGTGACATTTGGTAATTTCTCTCCATTGATTCTTCTCTGATTTAATAAATGGCATTTCGCTATCGAAGGCTACATTTCCTTCTTTATACGGTAATTCCAATTTCCTATGGAATATAGTTATTAGTGATTTTAGAAAAAGTTCAACTGAATGCCTATAGAGATATAAAATCGGCATCTCTCCTGTGTACACGCTATCATTATAATTTTCATCGAGAAATAAAGCTGTTTGTCTGAAATTTGCTGCTGTGATGCCAAAACCTAAGTCAATGTGTGTTGATGTTTCAGTCATCATATATTTCAAAAGAAGTCCCCCTTCAAATGAATTATACCATTCCGCATTACTGTATAGATAAGTAATACATTCTCAAATCCACTTATTTATTTCTGTTATAATTGTTCATGAAACTTTAACTTTTCATATAATAATAGATAGTTACTTGACAAAAATATAATAAAAGTAAATAATTAATTCAACTAATCTGAAACTATTGGGGGTATGGTTGAATGGATAGAAAAATTAAAGAATGTATGCTTACTGATGAACAAAGAAGCTTGATTTTGCAGGGGATTAAGAATGGGAAAGAGAAGTTTCAAGAATTATCACTACTACTTGGAGAGACAACAACAAAGAAACATACCCCTTTTTTGCAATATGATTTGGTTAATACGCATGTTGAGAAAATAATAGAGGACAATCCTCATACGCAAATGAGAGTTTATACAAGAAAATCAGGATGGCATCCTTATATAGTTGTTCACGATGCCATAAGAAATGTCTTTATCTTAATATTAAAACTGCCAGAAAAGAAGTATATTTTTCAACCAAGCGAGTATCGTGGTGAATTTTCTTCCTCTAATATTGACCGACTACTTCAAGCTGGTTTAAAAGAAGAAGAGTTATTTGGTCAAGATCAGGAATCATACCAATATTCATTACCTCTTGGAATTGAGAATCAGCCTTTTGGGATTATGGTTTGCTACGATAGTAGAAGCGATGTTGTTTTTGAAGGTGCTTTAAAACCTAACCAAGAAGATTGGATTTACAAGGAAGATATAACAGAATACATAAACATTAACACCAACGACCTTGTAAAATTAAATAATTACAGTTTATCTGATATTAAAACCACCCTTAAAGATCGTAAAGACGATGAAGACATCGTTATTAAGCTAAAGAATAATCCATCTTAGAATTACAAAGTTAGTTAGGAGTTAACGTTATGAAAGTAGAAAATGAGCCAATGTTTAATCCTAAACGTTTAAGAGAGGCAAGGTTGATAAGAGATTTAACAATAAAAGAATTATCAGAGAAAATTGGTGTCACCAAGCAAGCAGTTTCACAATTTGAACTTGGAGATTATACACCTAAAACGGAAACAATGATGTCGATTATTAATACGTTAAAGTTCCCTAAAAACTTCTTCTACCGAGAATACAAAGAGCAATTTGTTGGAAATACGTTCTTTAGAGCTAATGCAACAGCTACCAAAAAAAGTAAGGAACGGCAATACAATAAAACATTGTTATCAGGATACATCTATGAATATTTAGCAGATTATATAGAGTTTCCTGAATTGAATCTACCTGATATTTCAGATTTTGATTCAGAATGGGATGATGATTCGATTGAAGAATTAGCCCTCAAAGTACGAGAACATTGGGGACTTGGGGACAATCCCATAACTAATATAGTTCATTTGTTGGAAAAGAACGGAATAATGGTTTTTTCGGTGGACACTGATAGTCAAAAAGTAGATGCATTTTGCCAACACCGTAAAGGTAGACCATTTATTTTTCTTGGCAACGATAAGCAGTCTGCTTTTAGAAGACAGTTTGATGGTGGGCATGAGTTGGGACACATATTAATGCATAAGGATATAGATAATCAAGATGTATTAAACAAAGAGGAATTTAAAGCAATGGAAAATCAAGCAAATAGATTTGCTTCTGCTTTTTCATTGCCTGCGGATGCCTTTGCAAAAACTGTTACCTCTACATCTTTGCTTCACTTTGTTGAATTAAAGAAATATTGGAATGTCTCAATTGCGGCCATGTTATATAGATGTTTAGACTTAAACATTATCGATGAAGGGAAATATACTTCATTGCAAAAGCAAATATCTATGAAGAAAATGAGAAAGAAAGAGCCACTTGATGATGTTTATCCATTACAGGAGCCAGTAGTTCTAAAGAAAAGCATTTTAATGTTATTAGAGAACAATTTAAAGAACGAACAACAACTAATTCAAGAAATGTCTTTGCCACAAGAGTATATAGAAATGCTGTGTAACCTTGAAAAAGGAACTCTCAATTATAAAGAAACTGAACCAAGTATCAAGCTAATCAAAAAGTAATTGATTATGGAGGGAGGAGCTATCTAAATGGATTACCCAATTTGGGCGTTAAGTGGAAGGTTTTGTGGAAAAGTATTAGAAGACCAAGTATATGACGAGAACGGTCATCATGTTGGTTATATTGATGAAAACAGGATTTTCTCTGCACGAACAGGAGAAGTAGTAGGGGAATTCTATAGAGAAGATAGAGTAGGAATAAAGATATCAAGGTCATATTCTGTAAGGGGAGCAAGAGGTATCAGAGGTTCAAGAGGTTTTGGGAGAAGAGGAAATCGAGGAGCTATTAATCCAGGCGGCTGGGTTGATCCTAAATTTTAGTATATAAATAAGTACACTTACTCTTATTTAATATCCTTCTAAGTACTTCAATTGCTTTTGGAGACTAAGGAATGTTTATTGGGAAGAATACTTGAAAAAGTCGATTACATAATAATCGTGTGAATACATGAGATTGGAAGTGAAGCGATGGGAATAGATCTAATAGTAGGCATTATGGCAAGTGTAATAGCAACTACATTAGTGGGCGGTGCTACATACAAATATATTATTAAGAAGAAAAATAGAAATAGAGGAATAATACAAGAGAATGGCAGTACTCAAATTGCCATGCAGAAATCTAAGAATAACTCAATAAATATTGGAGTTGATTATTCTGAAAATGAAAAAAGAAATAAGTCAGAATGAAGGAGTTAATCAAGTAGCACTAATTAAATCAAATGATAATCAAATAAATATCATTAATAGTCCTATTGAATATATGTCTTGGTTGATCAAAAATGGAAAACTTGAAGAAGCGGTAGAGGTGTTTACGAAGGTATATAATGAAGCAGAAAAGTTGCATCCATTATACCCTCTTTACAGATATAAACCCGTTGAGATAGGCTCAAAAATTGTGTTTGAACACCATCCCGCAAATGAAAAAGTTGCTCAGACACATCCTCTACAATATAAAGGGAAGTTCTCAATAAGTGATAGAGACTTTAATGAAGGGGAAACTATCGGAGATTATCTAACTCGAAAATATTTTTCACAAGAAAAGATAAGTATTGATATGAAATACATAGAAACCTATATTGGTGATCAGTTTATTGAGGATAAATTATCTATTGAACAAAATGCTTTAAATGATGGTAAGTGGTTTATACTTCCAAGAGAGTTACCGCCACCTATTAAGGCGAAGTTAGTTTTAATTGAACAAACTGATAGGGTAATTATTGATTATCTTGAATTAAGAATTACAGAAGTAAATAAGAATCCGAATAGGATTGTAATTAGTAATATTAATCAAGAGGGTTCTCCAATTGTATTATCTTTATCAATACCAAATATCTTTATAAAAAACTCCCCAGTAGGAAGTGATTCTAAATTTAATATTAGAATCAGGGAAAGTTTTGAAGGTAAAGTAAGTGCAGAAAAGATCTTCTTAGAGATTATGAAATATGCAGGTCAAAGTTCAAAAATGAGTCTTATAGATCTTGAATCGCAAAAGCCCTTTTTTACGGCCGGAATAAATATGGATTACTCACAAGAATTTCAGGATATGGATTATAGAATTTCACTACTATCAGATTTGTTGCAAATTGAGAATACTTTAGATGTTCAGTTCCAATTACCAGAAATGGTGGTTGAAGAGGATTTTGAAAATATAGAAATTCTAAAGGCAATAATAGAGGGGAAAACAATTGAATCAAAAATAGAAAATGTCAGTGTGATATTGGATAACATAAAGGCTTTAGAAAAAATTGTTTATAATGTAGACAGCAGACCGATAATTATACAAGAAAATGAGGTAAAGCAGTTTGAGCTTTTTGGAGTTGAATTTGAGAATATCAAAGTAACACATACAATTGAGAACTTAGTTGTGAAAGAACCAGAGCGAATTAAAAAGAAACTAAAATTCTTTGATGATGGTGAAACCGTGAAGGTTGAATTTAAGCCTGGAACTAAAAACACAGTCACTACTCAATATAGTTTAGAAAGCTAAGATTTTACTTTCATCTATTCTTACAAGGTTGATGGGTGTAGGTAATGAAAATAAAATGTGTGGGGTAGCCTGGAAAAATTTATCCTTATTTACTTAACTTCTATTTTCTCTACTATATCTCCCTGCTAAATTCTTCTTCCCCACGCTAAAAAGTCGGTATCTGCTGCTAAATAGTTGGTACCGATAGTTGAGGGAAGAGTGGGAGTAAGGATGTACGGTGATTTTCTCAAAACCAATATCATTTCGAAGGCTGGATCATAATTGATCCGGTCTTTTTTTATTCGGTAAGCTTCAAAGCCCTTCCTTATGCGATTTCGGCAGCTTTCCGGTATCTTTTCACTTGTGTGGTTCTTCGGAATCCGTAGGATTATCTCTTCTTAACCTTTTTCTTCTCTCCATCACGTCCCAAAAGTGTTATATTTAACTCGAATTTGTACCAGTAATCATTCCTTCAGAGAAAATCATAGAAATAAGAAATGGCTCAACTAAGCGGTTTATACACATTTTTATTTTGGTAAGGTCAGATAAAAGTATGAAAGATAACATCATCCCAAATCTGTTATCTTTCGTTGTACTATGTAGCTAAAACCAATCAATAAGTTATCCGTTCAATAATCAGAATAGGCTCAACAGAGGGGATCCATAGATTTAATCCGTAGGATTTTCTCCTCTATTCTTCAAACATTGCGTCATCCTAAAATTGCAGTGTTTTATCCTTGCTCCTTCTTCTTTCCTCCATTTTGAGTACCAACTTAATAACATTGTCCGAATATTCGATACAACCCGTAACAGAGAAAAAGAAGAGGATATAAGGCGTTTTGGGAAGAACTTAATAACATAATGGATGGAAGGGAAAAGGCGATATAAGAGGGCGGAAGCCTTGGGAGACAAGGGATTGATGGGATTCAGGGTTGGGTACCGACTTTTTGGCAGGGAAATACCTAGCAAATGCTTTTTGCATTTTATATAATTGAGATATAACCGAACACATTTCCTGTTCTCCTCCAAAGCGTTCTATTGCTATTTCAATAGCCTTTCTCTGAAAATATGTACCGAATAAATCTTGCATGTTTACGGAAGAGAAGTGTCAAACAATCAGAGAGGAGATTTCTGCGGCATCTATCTGTTCTTTTTGGTGATTGGTTGGATTCTGAAAATCATTTCAGGTATGTTCCTTGGTGTAATCGGAATGGTGTATACTGTCGTTCGGTTGTTTTCAATTGTAGGATATACGAAAAAAATCATATGGTAATGTGGTAAAAAAAGAATAATGAGGGAGAATCCAGATTGCAAAAATATCTAGGTGTCATCTCTGTCGCTTTGTTTATATTAAGTGTTTTCATATTACTAGTTGATACAGGTGAAACACCTGCATATGTTATAATGCCCTTTTTCTTATTAAGTGTATCGTTTACAATAATAACAGGCATATTTAGTACAAAACGCTGGAGAATAGTCTTGCTTAGTGTGTACGGCGCAATAATATTGGTGTTTGTGGTGTCTGCATTAGGTTTTGGTTTTGCTCATATGTGAAGATAAAAAGAAGATCATCTTTATTGATGACCTTCTTTTTTTTACTTATTAAAGGTTTTCGGAGTGAAAATTATAGTTCCAGCGTCTCCTTCTTTTGCTGCGATATTTTTCATATCTTCGGACCAAAGTAATCCACTAACCACAATTGCACCGACAAGTACCAGTGAAAAAATAAGCTTCTTCATTTAAAAACCCTCCTTATTGTAGTAGAGCCAATGAATAATATTTAGTTGCAAGTTCATACTGACTATTTTCATTATAATACTGTGCTAGCTCCGTTGAAAACCGCTTTACATTGTAAATATCGTTAATTCTTCTGAAATACTCTATGCCTTCCTGCCATACGCTTTCAAAATTCAGCCTATCTTCGTATTTTTTGTGAAGCATCGCAAATTCCCACTTTTTCGCCATATCGTCTTTTTCGATACTTTCTTTAAAGCCAGCAGTATACGTTTCAAGTGCTTTTGAAGTCTGATCAGTTTTCCAATAACAATCTGCAAATAAGTATAAGATTTTCAACCGAATTCGTTCTTGATTAAGTTTTAGCGCCTCTTCAAGATATCGAAGTGCGGCAGCCGGCAGGTTATTTTTCACATAAAGTACGCCGAGGTTGAGATTGGTTGAAGCAATAAAATTGTTATTTCCGAGTGTTTTAAATGATGTTAAAGCACTATGAAGATATTCTTCTGCTTTGTCAAAGTTGCGGAGATCTATATAATTCAATCCTTGCAGCATTTCTGCGTGAGCAAGTAAAAATTCAAAAGTCTTATAAGGTTTAAAAGCTTCGATTGCTCTTTCTGCGTGAAGTGCAGATAGTGTAGTAATGTCGAGATTAAAATACGTCATCGTTTTGCGAAGATGAAATTCACCTATCTCTACAGGATCATCTAAATGACTTAGATACTTTTCAGCTTTTTCAAAGCAGTTAAGTGCTTCTGGAAAATGGTTTTCATTATAGAATAGTATACCTTCGGCTAAATGCAAATAATGTAGGTGGGTATCATTGAAGTGGGGGAGGTATGCTTTTGCTTTGTCAATGGAGATAGCTCCATTCACAATGTCTTTTTGCATTAAGTAGAAGTGGCTTTCTAGCAGTAAGAATCTAATAAGATTGTCGGTAGTGTAGTCGTTGATAAAGCCTTTTAGACGTTCATGAATACTAGCTGCCGCTTCTCTTTTATCAAGACGAATACTGATAGACAATTGTCGAATTCAGCCGTAATATCGGCTTGCTTAGAGATATTATGTCCCATAGTGCAAAGCTCCTTCAGAATAGTTATTCTTTAATTAAATTAATATTACCATTTTTTGGAGTTTTGTAGCTTGGGAATTATTCATCTCCAAATATAACTAAAATCTGAGTTTAAGAGACTATATTTCCTATGATAGTACATGTTTGAAAGAGGTTTAATAAATGACCAGTTTGGTAAATGAGAATTGCTTCTACGAGTATACGTGCTTGATACTTTCTCTAACGTATGTATGCTTCGAATTCCTAGGCAGTTTGACGGTATTCCATGCGAATTCGCAAGTTAAACTTATAGAGGTTAGGACATGCCTAACCGCGGCGCTTTAGTTTAGATTGTTCGTTCCTTCCAGGGGGGAATTCGTCAAGTTATAGGTAAAGTAGTTTAAAATCCGCTCTTTTCACCATTCCATGGAGCCGGAGCGACTAAACGAGAAGACGATACTTCAATGTTTATATTGATCCTCGATTTGTGTTTGTATATTTTTATAATCTTTATTGATTTCCTCCAAGTCCCATAATAAGTATAAGATTGATTAGACCTGCAGAAGAGATACACAATTTGAGACATTTCAACTTCTGAATGAAAACGGGGAACTTATCGACAAGAACTTGTTACCAAGTCTAAGTGATGAAATGTTACAAGTACTAATGGAAAGAATGGTGTATATTAGAACTATTGATCAAAGATGTATGTCTTTATCGAGACAGGGAAGATTAGGTTTTTATGCTCCAGTTGCTGGACAAGAAGCTAGTATGATAGGAAAGCTACAGGTGTAGGGTTGGGTTTGAAAAAGAAGGGGAAAAGAAACATTGCTATTATGTATACTGGTGACGGAGGTTCGTTTCAAGGAGATTTTTATGAGGGGATAAATTTTGCAGGGGTCTTCAATGCTCAAACGGTATTTGTTGTTCAAAATAAACAACCGATATCTACTCCTCTTGAGAAACAAACTGCTGCAAAATCAATTGCGCATAAATCTGTTGCAGCAGGTATTAAAGGTGTGAGGGTAGAAGGGATGGATATACTTGCTACTTATATAGTTTACAAAGGAAGAACGTACAATTAAGTTAGAGGGACCTACATTAATTGAGACAGTAACCTATCGTTATGGACCACATTCTACATCGGGTGATGATCCGACCGTATATGGAACAGATCAACTCGATGACGAATGGGCTAGAAAAGACCCTATAATTAGATTTAGATTATTTCTTGAGAAACGAGGTTTATGGACTGAAGAGAAAGAGTACCAAATTATCAACAGGCAAAAGAAGATGTGAAACGAGCAATAAAAAAAGCTGAATCTGAGAGTAGGGCAAAAGTCTCTGATTTAATTGAGTAAATGTATGAAAATCCACCTTTGAATCTAAGGGAACAATTAAATGTAGCCAAAGAGAAAGAAAATAGATAAATGGATTATTTAATGGTAGTCTGATTTTAAATTAGGCAAACAAAAACTTACTAATCGTGAACACATTTGATTAAATATTTTATCGACTTTATTCCCGATCTCAAAAGTAAGCCCTTAAAATATCAAATAATAAAACATATATATCATAACTAAAGAAGCATCATACGCATCTGGTGCTTCTTTTTAAGGAGAAGTTCGTTAAATGAAAAAAACGTATTTTATCTGGCTTGCTATCTATTGTATTGTTTTGGCATTAACCTACTGGGAATTTACCTTAGATATAAATGCAATACGACTGGCGGTTATGGTTGTTTTTCTCATCCTCTTATTCATTCTGCCTCTTTTCACAGAAAAACCGTTAATACAAACCTTATTATTCTGTGCACAAGCACTGCTGACAATCCTCATCTTCTATCCTATAAACAATGAATTAAGCCCATACGCAATCCTCATACAATCATTAATAATGGCAGAAGCAGTCTTTTATCTTACTAGAACAAAAAGTTTAATTGTAATTATTTTGCAGCTTATGAGTGTTGCAGTGATCTTAATAACGTCATCACTTACACCCTCGCAATTAATTTGGTGTGCACTATATTATCTATTACTAATAGCTGCTTTACTTTATCATCAAGTTATATATAGCCGAGAAAAAGAAGCGCGACTGAGCAATGAAGCCTTGCTTGAAGAATATCGAAGAATGAAAAGGCAGCTTGTCATAGAGGAGCAGCAGGCAAGGCAGGATGAGCGCATGCTGATCGGGCATGAGATCCATGATTCTGTCGGGCACAAATTGACGGCGCTGCTGTTTCAGTTTGAGGCTTTTCGTTTGACGGCGGCGGAGAAGGATAAGGAAACGATTGGGAAGCTGAAAGAGCTGGCGGAACAAAGTCTGGAGGAAACGCGGCAGGCGGTGCGGTCGTTCAAGCAGAGAGAAGTGGGCGGATTGCAGGGTGTGATTCGGCTTATACGTAAATTAGAAATAGAGAGTTTTATGAAGATCAACTTTTCGGTAAAGCATGGGGCGTTCGCTGCTCCTTTGACAGGTGAGCAGTCATTTGCGATTTATCGTGCTGTGCAGGAGGCATTGACGAATATTATGAAGCATAGTTCTACAAGAGAGGCGCAAGTGATTTTTGAGTCACCTGGCGGGAGTATCTTTCGGTTTGAAGTGATCAATGCTGCGACGCATGATCGCTACTTCCAAGAAGGTTATGGTTTGAAGGCGATGCGGGAGCGCTTAGAGAAAGTGGGCGGTACGCTTGAGATCGATTATGAGGCGCATCGGTTCTTAGTGAGAGGCACGATAAGATTATCAGACTGGGGCGGTTCGGATGATTAAGATTTTGTTGGCAGAAGATCAAGTGATGGTTCGTCAGGGCTTAAAGGCGATGATTGAGGCAGATGAAGACATTCGTGTGACTGGTGAAGCGGATAATGGGAAAGAAGCAATCAGCTTATGTGAAAAACAGCTTTTCGATGTGGCCATTTTGGATATTCGTATGCCTGTGATGGATGGTATTGAAGCAGCGAAAATCCTGCGCTCACGCTTCCCTCATATAAAGATTCTCATGCTTACCACCTTTGACGATAACGAGTATGTATTGAGCGCCTTAAAGCTGGGCGTCAGCGGTTATATGCTGAAAAATGGAGATACCGCATCGCTCATTCGCTCGATTAAAAGTGCATTGAGCGGGGGCTTATCCTTGGAAGATCAAGTAGCTTCGAAGGTAATGCCAATCTTACTGAAAAACCAGGAAGAGAGACAAATTGACCCGGCGCTGACTCCGAGGGAAAGAGCGATATTGAAGTGTATCGGTGAGGGACTGAATAATAAGGAAGTGGCCGAACGATTAGGCTTGTCGGTAGGGACGGTCAAGAATCAAACAAGTCACATATTAGATAAATTGGAATTAAGGGATCGGACGCAGTTAGCCATTTATGCGATACGTCATCGTCTCGTATAAAAAAGTGACGAAAGTAATAAGTGTCCAATCGCGGAATGACCATAGTCAGTAGTGGCTTTGGTTTTTTTTATTTATGATGCTAGTAACGACATCAAAGGGGGCAAAAACATGCTGGAAACGATCAACTTAAGTAAGTCCTTCAAAGGAAAGAAGGTTGTGCAGGATCTCAATTTATATCTTGCCAACGGCGAATCGGTTGGATTGCTTGGTCCAAATGGAGCCGGAAAGTCCACGACGATTTCCATGATTTCAACTTTGATTAAACCGACAAGCGGCAAGATAACCTTGAACGGCGTAAACGCGATTGATAAACCAGGTGAAATCAGACGAGTATCGGGTGTGGTACCGCAGGAATTGGCGCTGTATCAGGAGCTCTCCGCTTATGAGAATTTGAAGTTTTTTGGCTCGATTTATAAATTGAGAGGTAAAGAATTAGAGAAGGCTATCCAGCAGGCTTTGGAGTTCGTCGGTTTGGAGGATCGCAAAAAAGACTTGGTCAAGACCTACTCCGGTGGGATGAAACGCCGGCTTAATATAGCGGCTGCATTATTGCATCGCCCGCAAATCTTAATATTGGATGAACCGACAGTCGGCATCGATCCGCAATCGAGAAATCATATCCTGGAAGCTGTACGCGCGCTGAATCAGCAAGATGGAACAACAATTCTTTATACGAGTCATTACATGGAAGAAGTAGAGCAGCTTTGCGATCGATTATACATTATGGATCACGGCAAGATCATTGCAGCAGGGACAAAAGATGAATTACTCAGCATCTTGTCGACCGAGGATAAGATAAAAGTGGAGTTAAATAAGCTGGATGAAGCATTTGTAGAGCAAGTAAAGACAATTGAAGGTGTTCATAAGATTGAGGTGTCTGAATTGCAGCTGAAGATTATAGCCGCAAAAGGCAGCAGCTTGATCAGCAAATTGGTTCATCTCACCGAACAGCATCAAATCCAATTGCTTAATTTCCATACAGAAACGCCTAGTTTGGAAGATGTATTCCTTCACTTAACCGGACGTACGCTGAGAGATTAAGGGGGTGTCGTGATGCGAAGTTTTATCAAAAAAGATTTATTGATATTTATACGGGACTGGAAAGAGCTGCTTACGGTCCTATTGCTTCCTATTGTTTTGGTTATCGTGTTGAATTTTGCTTTTGCTGGGTTATTTGATGGGGATGAGGTATCGATGGATTTACAGTTAGCCGTGGTGAATCAGGATAATGAGACGGAAGCAATGGAACAGCTGAAGGAAAGATTGGTTAGTGATGCTGCCTTTGAAGAGCAGGAGGCAAATGCGATCGTGGAAGCGGCAGGGGAGATACAACCTGTTAACCTGCTATCGGATTATCTGGAAAGTGACGATGTAAAGGAATGGGTGACGGTTCATGATCTTGAAGAAAAAGAAGCAGCCAAGAAAGTCAAAGAGGGCGACCTCGATGGTATGCTGATCATCCCCGAGGGGTATAACGCGGATAGTTTATATGCGAGCTTCGCAGGCGAACCTCCAACTAAATCTTTGATTTATAAAATGGAAGAAGAGACGATGAATAGCAGTGCCCTGCAACAGTTCATACAAGGATTCATTGAGCAATTAAATTATCAATTCGCGATACAGGAAATAACGGGTGGTGCAGAAATAGAGGCAGCTCTTCCTGAAGGTGGTTTGGAGGATATAGGCACAGAGCACGACTTCACGATGACCCAATACTTTTCGATAGCGATTGGAGCATTATTTGCCTTATTCGTTGTAGCGACGGTAGCAATGAAAACAGGAGTGGAAATCAGGGATCACGTATTCAACCGAATCTTATTGGCAAATAGCCATCCAATGCGGTTTCTGATTGGTAAAATGGCTTCCACGATTTGTCTGGTTGTACTGCAGATTATATTTGTATTGCTTGTATCCCACTTTCTTATGGGGGTATTTCCGGAGCGTTCGATCGCCTTTTGGGGTGGTATCTTCGTGTTGATTATCTTGCTCGCTTTGGTGCTGTCGGGGTTGGCGGCTATTTATACGGCAATTTTATTGCGGATGAATAGTGTTGATGCAGCAAATGGGATTTTTATGCTGGCTACTTTGCTGTTCGGTACGTTAGGAGGGGGATTTGTTCCCATCTATATGCTGCCTGATTGGCTGCAGCAAATTGGAGAATGGACTCCGAACGGTCTATTCCTGGCCATCCTGACAGAGTGGATCCAATTTGAGGATCTGTCCGCCATCGCCCAACCAAGCATGATCATGATCGGCTTCTTCTTATTATTCACTTTCATTGGCTTAGCTCTGTTTCCGAAAAGGGGGAAAGCACAATGATAAACGTATTATGGGTGCAATTCTCAAAGGATAAACGAAATCCGCTGCTCGTTCTATTATTGATTGCGGGAAGTATTGTAGCTACCATTTTATTTGGCGGTGGCATTCAGTCCGCGACAACAGTTGGTATTTTCAGTGAAGAGGCCCATGCTGCAGAAATAGAAAAAAAGTGGGAAGCGTTATTAAACACGGATGATTCCTTCACATTTGAAATAGTGGAACCAGAAGAAGCTCGTGAAGATGTTAAGAAAGGCAATATCGATGTAGCAGTAAAAGTCATGGAGGATGACTACCGACTGCTGGTCTCCAAAAATATGCCGACCGTTTCTTCCATCGAGCAACATGTGGATAAGGTGTTTCAACAAGAAGCACAAATCAGTGCGGTTGAAGCACAAGTGGGAGGAGATGTCCGGGAGGAAATGGAGAGCTATCTAGACGATGCACCATTTCAGATGGAATCACAAGGGTTGGATAGCGAACAGATTCCTACGTACAACATCCGTACGCAGCTGCTGTTTGCCTTCACTTTCTTGATCTCAATGTTCATCCTTGGATTCAAGGTTAACAATGTGACACAAGATAAGGTTGCTGGTATTTGGGATCGGATGATTTTATCGCCCATGAAAAAAACAAGTATGTACAGTGGTTATTTGTTATATAGCTTTCTGATTACGATGCTTCAGATTGTCGTAGTGCTGATCGTATTTAGATATGTGTTGAATTACGATGTAGGAGATAATCTGTGGCTGATCATCCTCATTGCAGCGTGCTTTACATTCGGTATGATCAGTATAGCCATGCTGATTACCGGGTTTGTCAGGACGCCGGAGCAGTTTTATGCCATCTATCCGTCCGTCATCCCGCTGATTCCGCTTGTCAGCGGAGCCTATATGATGCCGGGAACGATTACGAATCCAGTATTATTGTTTATTGCTGATCTGTTCCCGCTGGCACATGCGATGGAAGCAATCATCTCGGTTGTTTTCTATGGTGCTGGTCTGCAGGATGTCGTGATGTCGCTGTTGTATATGCTACTGATTGGAATAGTGGCGATGGGAGTGGGGATTAATCTTGTGGAGCGCAGGAGTAGGTAGGAATCCGAGAGACTGAATCAGTGATTCAGTCTCTTTTTTTCATTAACTTCTATACATTTTATTCCATAAACTAGATAATTTACATATCGAAAGTAAATAAAAGAACCAAGTAGGAGACTGTTATAATGCGAGAATTGGAATTACCTTATGTAGAACTAAGAGAATTGACCCTTACTGATGCGGATGATCGTTATCAGTTGTGTCTTGATAAGGAAGTTATTAAGCATTTGAACATGCCGTCAAAGTATCCTCCCTTTAGCAGAAAAGAGACAGAAGATTGGATTATAGCATGTATGAACAAGACAAACGGCTACCAACAAAAGGCCATCATGACGAAAGAAGAAAAACATATAGGATGGGTTGACTTAAAGAATATTGATAAGTTAAATAAACATGCTGAATTGGGAATAGCAATAGGTGATAAAACATACTGGGGCAAAGGCTATGGTTTATCTGCCATGAAAGAGATGCTACGGTGGGGATTTGATCAGTTAGACTTAAACAAGATTTGGTTAAGGGTAGAAATTGATAACCTAAAAGCTATTACATCATATAAGCGTATTGGGTATGTGGAGGAAGGTATCTTAAGGCAAGACAGACTGAGGAATGGGGAATTTGTGGATAGGATAAGAATGAGTATGCTTAGAAGTGAGTTTCTCGATAAATGACGCTAAACTTCAGCATTGCAGATTCTTTGGGTATGTTGGCAATATGATAACGCTGCGTGCCGGTAAATCAGCGAACGTAAAGGAATTGATTATAATAGAGATTTAGAGCCTTTTTAGTGATCATCGTCTGTTTGTTAAGAGACTCCAATATACTTGTGAAAGGAGCAAGGCTGATGAAAGTACATGGATCAAAACGTCGTGCAGATCGACGGCCGCCCAAACCAAGTAGCATGCACTTGACAGAAAATATGTGTCAAATGCATATCTAGTGGAATTATCAATTTGCTTAATGAGTTTGGTGATTGTGTATCTTACGGATGATTATGATTTGTCATCTGTATTTATAATTTTATAAGCACCCCTTGGTATGCTGTTTTTGCTGGCAAGATATCTTTTGAGAGTTTATCGTGTTAAAAAGAAAAATTTAGAAGGGCTGTATTTATCCCTTGTCATACCATTTAATCAAGCTATATAAAATGCTGTCGAGCAATCCGATCTTAGCTGCCTTTGCAATGGCACCCTCACCAAATCGTTCGCTACGTACAATGTAAGTAGCAGCGCGAATGGCATCTGCAACACTTAATTCCATAGAAGGCGAGTAGTCTGGCAATCCGTTTTTTCCCCAATTGTATAAAGGGGTTATGGCGCCGACAGTATATAGCAGATTCGTGGCTTTGTTTATACGTTCACTATAGGTGGGGTAGCTTAATGATTGCTCGTTTCCTCCATTCGTCCATACTACATTACGATCTTCAACTGTCATCTTTTCTGCAACATAACGCAATTCTTCCCAGGCGTCTGTATTTGTCCGGTCTAGTTCGTTAATGAGTTGCGTATTATCTGGATTTCCGCTCATAAACACCATCCTTTTTTTAGATTATATCGTATTCCCAGTAGACGTTGAATCGCAAACATGAAATCAGTAATGATGGTGTTAGAATGTCCTCTCAAATTCTACTACTGGACCGGAGTAATCTTAAATCTAAACCCGGCTCCAGCTCTCAAATGATAACTCGATAATGTTTATATTTGTACGTATAAGTAAAAAAATCTACTGTGAAAGCATAAATATTCTTCCGATGTTAATAAAAAATCTGTTTATGAAACAGGGATTTTATACTTATTGACAACTTTCTCTATTCCTCTTAATCTTAAACCAGCAATGTGAAAGCGTTACCAAAAATGAGGAGGAAAGAGATGAAAGCTAACAAACGTATACTCGTAACGTCGATGCTGTCTGTTGCTTTACTTATACCTGCCATTCCAAGCGCGGATACCCTGGCTAAAGGAAATGGAGAAAAGAAACCAGTTTTTGAAAATGCCTCCGTCCATGATCCATCCTTTATTGAAGTGGACGACCAGTATTATGTCTTCGGCTCCCACTTAGCTGCCGCAAAAACAAACGATCTCATGAAATGGAAAATGGTCGACTCTGGTGTCCGTGATGGCAATAAGCTTATTCCGAATGTAACAGAAGAACTCAAAGAGACGCTCGAATGGGCCCAGACGGATACCCTTTGGGCGGCGGATGTGATTCAGCTTTCGGATGGGAAGTTTTATATGTACTACAATGCTTGCAAAGGGGATTCGCCACGTTCTGCGATGGGGGTGGCCGTGGCGGACGATATCGAAGGTCCTTATAAGGATACCGGGATCATCCTGAAGTCTGGTATGTGGGATGAGCCGAGTGAGGACGGCACGATTTATGATGCAACAAAGCATCCGAATGTCGTGGATCCGGATGTGTTCTATGACGAGGACGGCAAGCTGTGGATGGTATATGGCTCTTATTCAGGTGGCATTTTCATCATGGAAATGGATGAGGAGACTGGTAAGCCTCTTCCTGGCCAAGGATATGGGAAGAAGCTGATGGGCGGCAACCACAGCCGGATTGAAGGACCAGCGATGATGTACAGCCCGGAAACCGATTATTATTATATGTTCCTCTCGTTTGGCGGGCTTGATGCTGTGGGAGGCTACAATATCCGAGTGGCACGTTCCAAGTCGCCGGATGGGCCGTTTTATGATGCAGAAGGAAATGACATGATTGATGTGAAAGCCGATCCGAATCTGCCGCTGTTTGATGATAAGTCGATCGAGCCTTATGGGGTGAAACTGCTGGGGAATCATTTGTTTGAAAAGAAAGTCGGTGATCCCGGCGCGGAACCAGGTATTGGCTATGTGTCACCGGGACATAATACCGCTTTTTATGATGAGGATACGAAAAACCATTATTTGATCTTCCATTCTCGCTTCCCTGACCGCGGTGAAGAGCATGAGGTGCGGGTGCATCAGATGCATATGAACGAAAAAGGCTGGCCGGTCGTCGCCCCGTCCCGTAATACAAATGAGAAAGAAGCGAAAATCAAGCTAAAGGATATGGCTGGGGACTATCAGTATGTGAACCATGGAAAAGATATATCTGCTGATGTGAAAACTTCCGAACAGATTACCTTGAAAGAGAACGGAAAAGTTGAAGGTGCTGTGAAAGGAAAGTGGAAACGCGGCAAGGATAATGAGATCACCCTGACGATTGATGGCGAAAAATATAATGGATTCTTTCTGAAACAGTGGGATGAAGCGGCACAGGAATATGATACGACGTTCACCGCTTTGTCTGATAAAGGTGTCGCAGTCTGGGGAAATCGAATGGAAGATATGAAAGATAAGGAAGTTGTTGCAGCGGTGAAGAAGGATCTTACTATCACGAATAGTGATAATTTGTATCAAAGTGTGGAGCTGCCGACAGAAGGTACTCGCGAATCTGTAATTAAATGGACTTCCTCCAATCCAAAAGTGATAGAAACTGATGGTACGATTCACCGGCCAAAGGCAGGGAGCGGAGATGGCAAAGCTACGCTGACCGCTAGTATTCAAGCAGGCAAAAAGAAAGATACGAAAACATTCCAAGTGACAGTGAAGCAGCAAGCCTCCGAGCCGGAAATTGCGCACTATAGTTTTGGCAATCCCGGCAGTCAGGAAGCAGCAGATTCTTCCGCCAGCAATCTGCCAGCTCAGCTGAAAGGTACTGCAATCCAAACAGATGATGGCAAGCTGGCATTGGATGGCAAGGATGCTTATGTGGAACTTTCCCCGCTGATTGCCGATGCAGAGGATTTCACATTTTCCGCATGGGTGAACTGGCAAGGCGGCAGTGCATGGCAGCGAATCTTTGACATCGGTGAGAGCAACGGCAAGAATATGTTTTTTACCCCATATGACGGCAGCGGCAAGCTTCGTTTTACGATTCATGATGGTGTTGATCAGAACATAACTGCTGATGAAGCATTGGCCGAAGGTGAGTGGGTGCATCTTGCGGTGACACTTGAAGGTAATACAGGAAAGCTGTACGTGAATGGCGAACTAGCAGGGTCGAATGAAAATATTACTGCTAATCCAGCCGATATTCTCGGAGATACAAATTATTTAGGGCGAAGCAGATATGGCGCAGATCCGTTCTTTGGCGGGCAGATGGATGATGTCCGGGTTTATCGGAAGGCGTTGAGTGAATCAGAAGTTAAGGAATTAGCTCATTAAAAGTGGGACCCGACAATTATGCTGTCGGGTCTTATTCTCTAAATAGTCTCGCTTTTCTATGATCTCTTTAAAGAAAGTTGCTATGTTCTATTATTAAAGTACGCTTAATGAGAAAGACTCGAAAAATTGTTTGTCTTAATCAAAAGTTATAGAAAGCCCCCGGTTTTTATGTTGAAAGGCTAAAAAAGAAGACCATCATTTGATGATCTTCATCCTTACTTATTTTTTATTTATTTAGAATGTCCAAGGATAAAACTGCGCTGCCAAGATCAGTTTGCTTCTCAGCTGAATTGTCCTGATTAGCGAATCCGAGCAAGCCACTTACAACAATCACACCAACTAGCACCAATGAGTAGACGATTTTTTTCATGGAAAATCCCTCCCGTTATATTAGAGCCAACAGATAGTACTTTGTTGCAAGTTCATGCTGCTTATTACTAGTATAGTACTGTGCGAGTTCTTTTGAGAAGAGTCTTACATTGTAAAAATCTTTAACTCTTTGAAAATAGTCTATTCCTTCTTGCCATACGCTTTCAAAGTAATTTATCTTCATATTTCTTGTGCAGCATGGCAAATTCCCATTTCTTCGTTACATCATCTTCTTTGCTGCTGGTTTCGAATCCTTCATAGACTTCGATGACTTTTGGATTGATTGTACAGGCTTTCTCTTCTCACGCATGTAAAAACAAGGTCTTAAGAGATAATAAGGGTTATGATACAAGAAGGAATTGAGCTTTGGCTACACATAAGGAGAGATTGCTAATGACGCAATATTATTACATATCCTCACCAAGAAAACTTCCTGAGGGCGATTTTGGTGCAAAGCCTATATCAGAAGATAAGCCTCATGTATTCAGCAATGAATTGGATTTTACAAGTTTGTTTTTTGAAAACAATTATGACCAGGATAAGAAAAAAAGATTCAGCTATGTTCCTAGCTTCCATTATAAGTACCAAGTCGCTGTTTATCACAATTTCCTTCCTATCAAATCCGAGGAGAGGGGTAACAACCCGATAGAAAGAAAGTGTTTGGGATTGTTTTATGACTATATAAGCAACGCTGTAGAGGAAAGTGGCATGATAGAATATTGTACTTGCTTGAATGGAACGGAAGATCGAGGGGATTGGACGAGGAAAACCCTTTACTGGGGAGATGTTGAATCGCGTGATGACCTTGTGCTGAACGATAGGGAAATTTGTGAGATTGTAACGTGGAAGAGCTAGTGAAGTCTGTTCTATATTATCCAGAAATGTTAATGACCTTCAGTGAACACCTTTTTCGTAAAGGTGTTCTTTTTGCATAGCAGGATAATCCATTAGCCGAACTCGGATTTTGCGATTCGCTCTAATTCTGATTTATACTTTTGGAGATTGACGTCATCAGCATATTCCGTAATTTTAGACCTTACAGCTAGACTCGTTAAAAATACAGATCTATGCTCTTTCATCAAGCTACGGAACCATTCTTGTTTTTTTAGTGTCTTTAGATTCTTTTTGTATCTTTTGCCTTTCCTGGAGGGGATTAAATTTTCAAGGAATAACATTGCCAATTCCCCTAAAATCTCCAAGAGAAAATTCATTGATTCACATTCCTTTATACTTACTAGATGAATAAAACCATTGCACTCATTTTAACATATTCGCAGATTTTCAAAAGGATAATATTACTTTATTGTATTAAATAACCAAATGGAGCAGAGGTGTTAGGATGAGGTCGGCTTTTCTTTTTTAACGCTTGTGGTTATAGTAGTGATAGACCAATCATCTATCTCCTCAACATAGAGGAGGGCGCCAACCGTATTGATATTAATAAACTGTTATTGATAGGGGGAAATGATATGGAAGTATTTGCAGATTATTTAGCCAAGATCGGTAACCCAGAGCATCGAGCTCGTACGGAAGAAGTGCTCACTTGGGTAGCTGGGAAATTTCCGGATTTAGAGCCGAAAATTGCGTGGAATCAACCGATGTTCACTGATCATGGAACCTTTATTATTGGCTTCAGCGTGTCCAAACAGCATTTGGCTGTTGCTCCGGAGAAGGCTGGGATAGATCGTTTTTCCGAGGAAATTGTCCAGTCTGGATATGAGCACACGAAGCAGCTGGTACGGATTCGGTGGGATGGTCCTGTTGATTACTCATTACTGAAACGCATGATCGAGTTCAATATCATGGACAAGGCTGACTGTTCTACCTTTTGGCGATAATGAAAGAATTTGATTCCTAGTACAAGAGCCGAGACACCTCTTTCATAAAGGTGTTTCTTTGTTTGGTATGGTAATTTAAGATACTTGACGTGCTCAAAGAAATAAGGAGAAAAAAATGGAACAATCCGATCAAATAAAATACCAATCGACTCGTGTCGGGGTCGTATTACTTGTATTAAGCATCTTGCTTGTCGGTGCTAATCTGCGTGCACCGATAACGGGGTTAAGCCCATTGATCGACAATATCCGTTCAGATACCGGAATCGGCAATGCTTCCACTGGTATGCTGACTACATTGCCTTTGATTGCATTTGCTGTTTTTGCACTCGTTGCGCCAAGAATTGCAAAGCGCATCGGTATTGAAAGAACTTTATTCGCGGGTTTATTTATTATTTCCCTTGGACTTATACTCCGCTCTTTCTCCCCTGTATGGATGCTTTTCACTGGAACGGCATTGGCAGGAATCGGAATTGCCATGGGGAACGTACTGCTGCCAGGCTTGATCAAGCGGGAATTCCCCGAAAAAGTAGGCATGATGACAGGTGCTTATGCCATGACGATGAATGGGATGGCTGCACTTGCTTCGGGCATAAGCATCCCTCTATCTGAAGGACTAGGGCTAGGGTGGCATGGCTCTCTCGCTGTATGGGTGCTATTGGCACTTGCAGCCTTGGTTGTATGGATTCCGCAGCTGCGCCTGCGCGTCACACCATCGATTGCCATCCCTGAAAGAGGGAAAGGATTGTGGTCATCCGGTCTGGCTTGGAAGGTTACAGGTTTCATGGGATTACAATCTCTGCTGTATTATATTATGATTACGTGGCTGCCTACCATACTCCAAAGTCAAGGTTTCAGCGAATCAACATCTGGCTGGCTTTTAGCACTCACGCAGCTTTGCAGTTTGCCGACTTCCTTTTTGCTCCCGATTTTAGCAGGACGTTTAGCGGGACAAAGGCTAATTGTAACCATGATAGCTGTGTGTTTCGCACTTTCTTTCTCAGGGTTGTTGACTGGCATTACCTGGGTAAGTGTTATTAGTGTTTTGTTATTCGGACTTGCTGGAGGCGGCGTTTTCAGCCTCGCTACGATGTTCTTCGTGTTACGCACGAACACATCCCAAGAAGCAGCAGAATTATCAGGTATGGCGCAGTTTGTTGGGTATCTGCTAGCCGCTGTTGGACCAACTTTGTTTGGCTTGATACACGATATCACGTCGGGCTGGACAGTGCCCTTGGTATTATTGTTAGTAGTTGCTGCGGTACTGTGGATTGTAGGTATGGGAGCAGGGAAAAACGCGACTATCAATCAGCAGCAAGAGAGCTGAATATAATTGAAGAAGGCAGCTAACATCGTTTGTTAGCTGCCTTTTCTATGCAGATTCACTTCGGTAAAGGTGCCGCTGGTGAAATCAGTTCTTTCTCCACTAGTTCCTGCCAAAATGCTTCTGGTATATCTGCCTTCATCGCTTCCAGATCCTCCTTGATACGTTCCGGGCGTGTAGAACCAGGAATGACAGCTGCAACAGCTGGGTGAGCTGTTGAAAACTGAAGGGCAGCAGATTTCAGGCTCACATCGTGTCGCTGGGCGATTTCCTCTAATTGTTTCATGCGCTCTTTGATTTCTGCTGGTGCTTCTTTGTAGTCGAAATAAGGACCGCCGAGCAGGGGGCCTGAGTTGAATGCACCGCCAACAACAATGCCGACGCCTTTTTCCTGTGCAGTCGGCAGCATGCGCTGCAATGCCTGCTCGTGCTGCAATAGTGTATAGCGGGTCGCTGACAGATTTAGGTCAGGCTGAACTTCTTCAAATTCCATTGCCACTTCGATCGGCTGGGTCGTATTCACACCGAGTCCCCAAGATTGGATGACGCCTTCCTCGCGCAGCTGCGTTAATACACGAAAAGCCCCTTTTCTCGTTTCATCAAACTTGGAAATCCATTCATTACCATGGAAATCCGGGGAAAGGTCATGTACATAAACAATATCAAGTCGATCTGTCTGCAAACGCTCTAAGCTCTGTTCAATCGAACGTTTTGTCGCATCCGCGGAATAATCTGTAACTACTTTATTTTTGCGAGCTTGCTTGAATAGACCTTCCTTTTCTTCCTCTTCATCAAGAAGGTAGCGGCCTACTTTGGTGCTGATGACATAATCGTCACGATTCTTTTGAGACAATACCTTACCCAGGCGAAGCTCTGCCAAACCTGTACCATAAAAAGGCGCTGTATCAAAGTAACGGATTCCTTCATCCCACGCCGTTTCAATAGTAGCTATTGCTTCAGCTTCGGAACATATTGCCAAGCGGCGCCGTTCCCAGACCGATACGGTGGTTTAGTATTTTTTTAGATCTGTCATATTGAAATCCTCCTTATTGCCGAAACTTGTTCTTATGTTACATTACCAATAACTAAACTTGCTAAGCAAAAGCTTGTAGGTACTGCTCACTAGTTAGTCAGTAATCACAGCTCTTCTCTTTACAAGCTTCCTTATGTTCCGGAAAACCCTCTTCAAGACTCATCGAACCAACTGTAAAGTCATTGTTTAAGCTTATGGAAAAACCGGATTGCCCGTCATTAACAGTTCCATCAACTTTCATGCCGCCCATTGGTGATTGATAGGGTTCTTCCAACTCAACAGATTCAATATTCCTGAAGTTATTTTCAACATAGCTTTTGGCTGCCCCTTCTGCCTTTACGATTGTTTCTTCATCATAAGAATTATCACCCCGGATTGCCAGACATCCTCCTATTAGGGTAAAACAAATAAAGCAAGTTATTGCAAATACACGTGTTTTTCTCATATATAACACCTCGTAGATAATTGTACTAGTTGAGGAAGTGGGTTTTGAATCTATTATTTCTAAAGACCACTTCAGGTTCAGGGACATTTTATGGCGGCATTTATTCACAAATCTTATCTGCACATCCCTCTTTCTTTTCCGGAGAATATTTTATCTTCGGCCATTGTGGAAAATTCCAAATCCTCAGTTAAGTGGAAGGTGGTAAACAATGAAATGCATGTTCTTAAATTAAAAAAGTGAGAATCCGCCCGAAAAGCTAGCGGTTTCTCTTTTTTATGTTACTACTCACTCGTAATCGGATACAGCTCATACTCCCACTTATGCGTACATTCCTCCAGCATGTAGTATTGCCGTTCTTCGTTGCGTACAATACGGGAGCATTGCTGTCTTGGAATTGGGGCTTGGTCGTCGGGATTCTGCACTTCAATCCAGTATTGACTTGATAACGTGTCGTATCGTGTAACGAATATGTTTCCATTGATGGATATTTCATCTCCGTCTGTTTTCTGTTCTGCCTTCTCGATAAATTGTTCAATTGTATTACTATCTATTAATTCGAAATCAGATGTGTTTCTATCTATTGAATCGGGCTCGAGTGAAGTTGACGATTTCTCATCTAAGCGGGACGGGTTTAAGTATAGTTCCTTGATTCCGTCATTAGTAGAAAAACGAACGATATCTTCCCCGACCCATTCGCTATTATTCATGCCTAGTATATCTTCCGCCTGTGAACGTCCGGGCTTACCTGCATGCCGTACAAGAATGCGAATGGATTGGTCTCTTAGTTCTCTGCCGATAATGCCGAACTTAGTTTTATAAAAATTATAAGAATAGGTTGTTTCGCCGAGTGTGAAATGTTGATATTCTACGACAAGTGCTTGCTGATTATTAGGAGAAGTTATCTTTTTATAACTTGATTCTCCTATCAAGATGAAGAAAGCATGTACTAACATGATCGCAGTTCCTAGCAATACACCTGCAACGACTAGTAAACCATTGATTCTAGGATGACGAAAGCCGATTATTGCTAGTGTAACAATATTGAGTGCAATAGGTATGAGATAACCAGTCGGTTTCAAGAAGAGAAAATAATAACCAATCAGATGCATGATAATTAGTAACAAGTCTATGGAACCAATGATGATGAGAAACTTTTTCGTTTTTGTCATTGCGATTTCTCCAAACATAATTAGTCGATCTTTATGTATATTAACATAAATTTACATGTGTTAGGCTGGGGTCTTAAGATACATAGAGTAGGTGAGAAACCATGAGATGAATACAGCAGAAGAAGAAAAACAACCATCCTCATTGTGACAGATGGTTGTTTGGTCTCACATTATCAATCCGATGCGGGCACTAACGTAGGCTGCCATGTCTCCAGTTTCTTCGGGTAATACACTTCCTGTTTCGGATCAAGCGGCTTGATCAGTTCCGGATGATGGCTATGCCATGGTATGAGTACGCCGGGTTTTATTCTATCGATGATATAAAGGATATCCTCGTTCTTGGCATGACCGGATACATTAAGAGATTGATAGGTGACGCCGAATCGATCTAGCAGCGCGTGCATCGTGCTGTGAGCAGGGTCAAACGATCCCAGCGGCATGCCGTTCGAATGCAGGTAAATGCTGTCCTTCAAATCAAGATCCAATAAGTTGTGGATAAGATGATAACTGTTTTGCAGCAAGTAGTTGGCAGGGTTCTGATTGATGTCTGCAGCAGTAACACCTTTGTATTGCGTCAGCAACTGTTTGGCAATCTTGCTATGTTTGCTGCTGTCGTCCAAGTAGATTTCAAACTTTGCATCAGTCAGGAACTGCTTAGCTAAATAAGCAGTCGGTACTTCCAATACCGGAGTTCTGTCGGTCAATGCAGCCATCTGAAGGAATGTATTGATTCTATCGATATTCCGGTGATAGATGTTGAATAGGCCTAACCCGTTTTGTTTGGGCAGTGAATCAATTCCAGCTGTCAGGATATCCGCTTCTTCAGCTGTTTCTGCATCTTTTGTATCTGGTCTGAACGTCGTACCTTCGATAAGCAATACATCGATATCTCTGGATACCATATTTGTCAGCCAGTCTTCTGTATATTGCGGGTTGGCACCGTGCATACGCAAGTCTCCTGAATTCACGATGGTTGCATCAGGCGTATCGATCAAGAAGGAGGAAGCTCCAAGTACATCATGGTCGACTTGAAACGGGGTAATGCGGATTTCACCGATTTGGATCGTTTGACCGTAGGAAATCCCGATTGTCTCCTTATGTACCGATAATCCTTCGCCGACATTCTCCAGCGCATCGTAAAGCTGCTTCGAACCTTCCGTCATGTAAATGGGGATTCGGGATGACAGGGTATCGATTGCACCCATGTGGTCCAAATGCAGGTGGGAGATGAATACGGCTGTTTGAAAAGCTGACTCTTCTTCAGGCAGAGGCTTTTTCATCGAAAAGCTGTCTCCTGTCAACGCTTCTTTACTGTAAATACCATCAATTGCTGGTATGGCTCCTAATTTCAGCATATCCAGTACATAGGACTGCTTGCGTTCTTTTGTATCGATGATGGCGTTGGCGGGGTTATAAACTAGACCAAAATCAAAGATGATCCGGTCTTTTCCATATGTCACTTCTGCAATATTGCCGCCGATCGTGCGCAGCCCGCCCCAAAATTTGATCGTTGTCTTCATGTCTGTCACCTCTGTTAAGAAAAGGCAGGGGATGACCCTGCCGTTCATTTATTATTGTAATTCAGCTTTCGCTCGGTCTTGTGCTTCTGTCAAACCTTCTTCGACAGACTTCATGCCTTGCAGGATGTAATCCATTTCTTCAAGTACAATGTTGCGCACTGCATCGCCGCCAGGAACACGGGCGATGAAGAAGCCGGCATCGAACTGTTCTGTACCTGCTTTATAAGCTGGGTTTTCTTCAAGGAATGTTTGATATTCTTCTGTATCCAATGCTGATTGACGGATTGGCAAGTAGCCGGAAAGCATGGACCACTCGGAAGTTACTTCAGCGCTAGTCAAATACTTCATGAATTCCCAAGCTGCTTTTTGTTCAGCTTCTTCGCTTTGATTGAAAATTACGACGTCATTTCCGGCAAATGTTGTAGCAGCCTCGCCATCCAAAGTAGGGATCGGGGCAGTGGACCATTCAATGCCATCTTCCATAGCGCCGTCAACATGCGGAATACCTGCAGAGGAACCAATGTACATCGCAACATCCCCGCGGCCGAATGGGTTCGACATGTACTCATCTTCACCAGCTGTCCGCGCGATGCCGTCGTCAATCATGTCTTTGATGAAAGTCATTGCTTCCTGGCCTTCCTTGGAAGCAAATTGCGGTTCGCCAGTTTCTTCATCCATGTACGTGCCGCCCATTTGTTTCAGGATGCCTTGGAACTCTGCTTCGTAGGAGTTCTCGAAGCCCATTCCGACAACGCCGTCCTTCGTTACCGTTTTTGCGACTTCCTGCAGTTCGTCCCATGTTTTCGGAACTTCCAGCCCATTTTCTTCAAGCAGTGTCTGGTTGTAGTAAAGCACGCGGGTACTCTTGCTGAAAGGCAGGCTGTAGTAAGTGTCATCCCATGTACTGGAATCACGGAATACCTCGATATAGTCATTCAATTCATCCTCAGACAAGCCGATTTCCGGATCTTCGATGAAGTCATTCAAGGAAGTGATGAACTTATTATCGATGTATTCTGGGATGACATTTGTTGTGGCTTGAGCCATGTCAGGCAGATTACCAGCTTTGGCTGCGGCCATGATTTTTTGCTGCAGATCATCATAGCTGCCTTGGTTGACGGGCTTGATGGTAATATCTTCATGCGCACTATTGAAATCATCCGCAAATTTTTTGATTGCTTCTTCATGCGGGCCGCTCATGGCATGCCAGAACTCAATTTCAACTGGTCCATTTGCGTCACTATCTCCATTGGCATTGGCACCGGAACTATTATTGCAAGCAGCTAAAAAGAGAACCAAAAATAAGGACAGTACAGATATTACTTTTTTCATATTTGACTTCCTCCTTAAAGGGATTTGGTGTTTTTCACTAATCGACTGTTACCGTGTTCTGCAGCAGATTCCCTGTGCATCACCTCCAATAAGCGCTTCATGATCAGCCTTTCAATCCGCTTCGGGCAACGCCGGAGATGACATATTTCTGCATGACGAAAAAGAGGAGCAGCATGGGCAGGATGACCATTGTCGAAGCCGCCATAAGCAATTCGTATTTGATGCCGGCCTCGGTTGTGAATGCAGATAGTCCGACAGGCAGCGTCCGGAGTTCTTGTGAATTGGTGACAATCAGCGGCCAGAGAAAAGCATTCCAGCTGCCGATGATCTTCAGTAAGGCAATGGTGATGAGCGCAGGCTTCGCTAAAGGTACCATTACATACCATAGGAACTTGAAATCACTGCATCCATCCACTTTGGCGGCATAGGACAATTCTTGCGGTACCGAAAAGAAATACTGGCGCAATAGGAAGATGGAGAAGATGCTCGCAATCCAAGGGATGATCAATCCCTCATAGGAGTCGATCCAGCCCAGGTTGGAGACAGTGACGAAATTCGGAATCAACAGCATCTCACCAGGTACCATCATCGTTCCGAGCAACATAGCAAACACGACTCCCTTGCCATGGAAGTTGATCCGGGAAAAAGCATAAGCGGCGAGTATTGTCGTCAATAGCTCTCCAATGGTAGTCAGTACCGTGACAACGATACTGTTGAAGAAGTAGGTGCCGAATGGTGCTGCTTCACTCGCGCTTTCGTAATTCCCAAACTGCCACTCAGAAGGAATCCAAACGGGCGGCATTGCCATCACTTCATTGGGATTCTTCAGCGAGGTACTGATCATCCAGACAAATGGCAGCAGCATGAGGATGGAGCCCAATGATAGAAGTACATAGATTGTTCCTTTGGATAAAGCTTCCTTACGCATCCCGATTCCTCCTTAGTTGTAATGCACAAATTTTTTGCCGACTATCAATTGGATGATAGTGAACAGGAAGATGATAATGAAGAGAACAAAGGCGGCGGCAGACGCCAAACCGAATTCCCATTCCTCATAGAATTTCTGATACACATAATAGACAACGGTCAGGGCGCTATTAGCTGGTCCGGGTCTGCCATTGAACAGGGCGAATATTTCATCAAAGACCTTGAAGGCATTGATGATGGAGATGATCGAGACAAAGAACATCGTCGGTGACAGCAATGGCAAGGTAATATGCTTGAATCGATTCCAGGTTGATGCCCCGTCCACTTTCGCTGCTAAGTAGTATTGATTTCCAATATTCTGCAGCCCGGCCAAAAAGATGATGATATTGAAACCAAGACCTTTCCAGATGCTTAAAATTATCAAAGACGGCATTGCGTAAGTCGGATTCGTCAGCCAATTGATCGGGTCGATGCCGAATAAGCCAAGCGCATAGTTCAAAAGCCCATAATCCGAATGGAAAATCCAGCTCCAGACAATCGCCACAGCTACAACGGAAGTGACGAATGGCAGGAAGTAGATGGTACGGAAGAATCCGCTCAGCTTGATTTTGCTATTCAGCAATACAGCAATTGCCAAAGAGATGACGATCGACAGCGGCACGACGCCAATGACGAATATACCTGTGTTTTTCAGGGCAGTGATGAAGTTGGGATCCTGGAATAATCTCGTGAAATTCTCGAACCCATAAGCATTGACTGTGTCATTGAAGAAGTCGTAATCCGTATAAAAGCTCATCAGGAATGATTTGATGATCGGATAAATGCTGAACACGATCAGGATAAGCAGAGCAGGCAGCAGATAAAGATAGCCTTTAAGCGTGCTCTTCCACGTTGGTTTTAGCATGCCGCATCCCGCCTCTCTTTTGGAGTGGAAGTCGCTTCCCGTGATCCTGGTGGAAGTAATGGATGCTTTCATGATGTACTCCCAAGCCATGGATGTCGCCAATTTGAAGCTGCTGATTGGGATCGACTAGGGCCCGTACTGTAATGCCACCGACCTGCATGCGAATTAACGTATCGCGGCCGATTGTTTCAATGTGTATGATTTTCCCGTGGAAAATCGGATTATCTTCAGAGATGTATAAATCCTCCGCTCGAATGCCCAAACGGACTGTTTGCAGCTCTGTTGGCGGCAACGCAGGTAAATCAATCGTTTGATCCATATCTTCCAGTCGATAGGAATCTGCAACTTTTGATTTGGTTATGGTCATGAGATTGATAGGGGGGTTACCGAGAAATGAGGCAACAAACTCATTTTCCGGCTTTTTGTACATATTCTGCGGAGCGGATTCCTGCTGGATGATGCCGTCCTTCATCAGCATGACTCGATCGGAAATGCTCAGTGCTTCTTCCTGATCATGTGTTACGAAGATGGCAGTAATGCCGATTTCCTGCTGAATCCGTCGAATCTCTTCCCGCATTTCCAGTCGCAGCCGCGCATCAAGGTTGGAGAGGGGTTCATCAAGTAATAGGACATTCGGTTTTTTGACCAGCGCCCTGGCAATGGCAACACGCTGCTGCTGGCCGCCGGACAATTGTCCAGGTTTCCGATCGAGCAGATGGCCGATTTGGACGAGATCAGCCATTTCTTTCGCGCGTGTTTCGGCTTCTTTTTTAGGTGCTTTCTGCATCTTCAGTGGAAACATAATATTTTTAAGGACGGATAAATGCGGATACAAGGCATAATTCTGGAATACCATGCCAATGCCGCGCTTTTCTGCATCCAGCTTCGTCACATCTTTATCGCCGAAATAGATAGTGCCAGAAGTGGGCTTGTACAAACCTGAGAGCAGCATCAGGGTCGTACTCTTCCCGCAGCCGCTCGGTCCCAGTAAAGATACAAGCTCCCCATCCTTGATGGTTGTCGTCATTTCACGAACGGCAGTCGTTTTATCAAAAACCATTGAAAGCTGATCAATACGGATATCCATGTTTTTATCCTCCAAGGTTGTCTATTTGAAAATGTCGGTACGTGCTAATTTCAAGTAAATACTATCAGACTAGTATCAAATTACTATTAAGGTATTGTAAAAATAAACTTTACAGCGGAAAGCTGGCAGAATCGTGTGTTATTCTGTAATCTTGGGTGATTTTTGTCCATCGGAAAAGGACAACAAACAAAGGATTTTTAAAACCTTCCATAAATTTTATGGAAGGTTTTTGGTGTAGAGATAACTACCAAAAGACTATTCAATTATTGTTGATTGTGCGGTAACCACACGGTTTAGTCTGCTATAAGGCGAGGGGATGGCACACAAGTCATATTGGCTGAAAAAGTTGATTCGGATGAAACGTAGTGCCATCCTAGCCCAAAAAGTACACTTATAAGCAAGGTGTATCTGGACTATTGTGAGGATTTGATTCGTAACATGTGATCACTTTGTAAAAAAACGTCAGCCTCTATTGCTGACGTTTTTTGCTCCATACCTATTAATTAGCATCTGATTATATATGACGGGGTATAGATACGTGGTGGGTTTGTCCGTTAGAGCCGATTAAGGGTCAATCTTGATGAATTACCTGGAATTGGAATGTTGGAAAGTATCGTATACAGCAGGTGTTGGTTGTATAATCATGATGCATATAGCAAATGTAGCTATCACTAGGCAGCCCAGCAACCATGCGTATAGACCTTAGATAACGAGGTGCAGTGATATGAACCAAAATATTATGAATCAACATATAGCAAAAGAAGACTTACTTCATGCACTTGATAGAGAGGAATTTCGTCTAGTTTATCAGCCGAAGCTCAGTTTGAAGACGGGCAGATTGATTGGCGCGGAGGCGTTGATCCGCTGGGAGCACCCTGAGCATGGGATGATTTCACCGCTATCATTCATCCCCGCTGCTGAAGAGACAGGAATGATTTTGCCAATCGGGGAATGGGTGCTCCGGTCAGCTTGTGAACAGAACAAGGCGTGGCAGGAAATGGGACTGGTACCTATGATCATTGCAGTCAATCTTTCTGCCTGCCAGCTGTATCAAGATGATCTGGCGGAGAAGGTGCAATCCATTCTGGATAACTCGGGAATTGCTCCTGAGTTTTTGGAGCTGGAAATCACCGAATCAATGACGATGAATGTCGATCATGTACTTCCTGTTTTGCATAAGCTGAAACGGATTGGAGTCCGGATCAGCATGGACGACTTTGGCACCGGATATAGTTCCCTTTATCATTTAAAGGAATTTCCGATAGACATCGTCAAAATAGATCGATCATTTGTACAAAATTGTACGATTGATTCGAAGGATGCCACCATCGTTAAAACGATCATCGCGATGGCGCATCAATTGAAGCTTGAAGTCAATGCCGAGGGCGTGGAATTTAAGGACCAGCTTGTTTTTCTCCAGCAAAATCTGTGTGATGAAGCCCAAGGATATTTCTTCAGTAAACCTGTTCCGCCAGATGAATTAGTGGCGAGTATTCCGCATTTGGAAGAGGTCGTTCCGAATGAAGGCATTTCATCGGAGTCCTGCAAGCAGTCATGGCTGCAATGGGGCGTAGAAAAATCTTATCAGGACTTGAAGGAAACCGTACGGAAACAGCAAGGCATGATTTTCAAATATAAGAAAGAAGCCGAAAAATTCATCCATGGTTTCAGTGATGGTGAACTGATTTATCGAATGCAGCTTACTCCGGAACAAATCATCGGCAAGGAATTGAAAGATTTTCTTCCGGAAGCAGAAGCAGACAGAAAAAAGAAGTACTACGAGCGCGCGTGGAATGGGGGAGAAAATGTCACTTACGAATCGATTGTAAATGGATTAAGGTACATTACCTCCCTTCGTCCTATCATCAGAGGCGGAAAGGTCGTCGAAGTAATTGGATGTTCGGTTGATATCACAGTTAAAAAAGAGCCAGCATACCATTTGGATCATTCCGGAAAGGTAAATACAGAAGAAGCGTTGCAGCAAAGCGAGGCGCGATACAGACTGATTGCGGAGAATATGACTGATTTGGTCTGCATCATTGACTTGGAAGGCTATTTTAAGTATGCTTCGCCATCGCATGTAACTGTCCTCGGGTTTCCATCAGTAGCATATGAGGGGAAGCATGCAGGAATTTTCATGCATGGTGATGACCGAAAAGTCATACGGAAACAGCTGGATGAAATGGTTTATGCCAAGGAAGGCTGTGAGCTGAAATTCCGCTTCAAAAATATCAGGGGTGAATGGATCTGGTTGGAAGGGAAAGCGAGTCCTATCTTCAATGAAAATGGTTTGTTTGAGCATTTTCTTATTGTCTCCAGGGATATCACCGAAAGATTGGCATATGAAGAGAAACTGACGTACATGGCTTATCATGATACATTGACGGGGCTGCCAAACCGGAGGTTGTTCAAGGAAAAGCTTGAGCAAGCGCTGAAAGAAGCGAAGAAGACGAAGAAGAAAGCGGCTGTCATGTATCTGGACCTCGATAATTTCAAATATATCAATGATACACTCGGGCATGATGTAGGCGACGAATTATTGAAGCAATTCGCTCGCAGGGTCAAGGAATGCCTGCGGGATCGTGATGTAATTTCGAGGCAAGGCGGAGATGAATTCACTATTCTGTTGTCGGAAATCGAGGAAGAGCAGGATGCTATTGAAATTGCAGAGTATATCCGGGATTCGTTTCAGAATGCTTGGAATATCGGCAGGAATCTGTTCAACACAACATCCAGTATCGGAATAGCCTTTTACCCAGCAAATGGGACGAAGGGATATGAGCTGATGCGGAGCGCGGATACCGCTCTGTATCAGGCAAAAAAGGATGGCAAGAATATGTATCGGGCGTTTTTGGGGTAAGAACTTATTTTAAATTGGAAAAAATTGTGACCCTCTTTAACTAATTATGTTAAATTAAATTATATTAGTTGAGATGGTGGAATATAAAAATGAAAAAGAAGATAATGATTTTTTTTGTTCTGTTACTTCTGATTGTTTCTGGAATATGGGGGTTCTTCGCTTACAAGAAAAATAGTGTTGAAAATGCTGTGCATGAATATTTAATTGATAGCGGAAAACAGGAAAGCGAAATAGATAGCCTTGAGCCATTTATTGCAAATTTAAGCGGCAATAAAAATTATATGGTAGCTGTTAAGCTGAAAGACGATGCGAGAACTTATTATTATTATAAAAATGATGATGGAAAGGTGATTCTGGAATCAACTAAAATAGGCAGTATAGTATATTAGCTGGATTACATTCCTCGATCTTTATACGGTTTTAAAATCATAAGGGTGACACGCGCTTGGGAGTGTACCTGATTATTTAGAACTTCCTGTTTACAGTTGTATTCGGGGAGTTTTTTCTATAATGGCATATCAGAGGAAATACAGGAGAAGGTGTCGAATAGTAAGGGATAATGACAGTGAGGAGGTCTCCTTTTCACTAGACATACAGTAGAATACCTGCAGTCTGGGAGGTTAGTTATGCAGACAGAGCACATACTTGAGAATCTTCCTACCCTGGAAACGAAGCGGATTCTTCTTCGTAAAGTTGCACAATCGGATGCAGAGGCAATGTATGCCTATGGATCTGATCCTGCCGTTTCGCAATTCGTTGTCTGGTCCCCTCATCAATCGATTGATGATACCCAGCAATTCCTGGACATCATTTTAAGTTTATATGAAAGCAATCAAGCCGTCTTTTGGGGGATAGAGCTTAAAGAAGAGAAGCGGCTGATTGGTACGATTAATTATGTGTCCTGGCAGCAGAAACATCACGTCGGTGAAATCGGCTATGTAATTGGAAGGCCGTATTGGCATAAGGGCTATATGTCGGAGGCGGTCAAGGAAGTGATTCGGTTTGGTTTCGAGCGGATGGAGCTGGAACGAATCGAGGCAAAATGCCTGGTTGACAATGAAGGATCCGAGCGTGTCATGCAGAAAGCTGGCATGCAGTATGAAGGGACTATGCGAAAGCGGATGTACATAAAAGGAACGCAGCATGACCTGAAACTGTACTCAATCATCAGGGAAGAGTTTGTCAGCGGCCGGTAGGTTAGTAAAGGAATAAGGAGATAAGAAAAAAGACAGGCCAAGCCTGTCTTCAGATTGTAGAGAAACCCCAGTTTCTCTACAATCTTTTTTATATGATAATTCTTCTGTGGTATTTTAAGGACTGC